>DASTNL010000203.1:0-10112 GCA_035720905.1 Microbacteriaceae bacterium | reverse complement strand
CATCGTCGAAACGTTCGGCTGACCGGCCGGCCGCAGCACACGCCCACCGACAGCGTGGTGCGACCGGGCCGCGACCATCCGGCGGCTCCGACGCTCGGACTCCGGTGCTCGGGCTTCGGTGCACAGTCCCTCCGGCGCCCGGAGACTCAACCGCCGAGCGGCACCTCGATGAGGCGCGGCACGGCACGCTGACCGGAGAGCGCCCGCTCCAGTTCGCCGTAGGTGCCGGCGGAGGCATATTCCCAGCCGTAGGCCTTCGCGAGCGAGGCGAGGTCCACGTCTTGCGGCGTGCGCAGCACCCGGTCGAAGTCGGCGGGCGACGCCGTGCGCGCGACCTCGAGACCTTCGAAGATGGTGCCGCCGTGATCGTTGCCGACGATCACCTGCATGACCGGGCGGCGTTCGGCGCTGCCGAAGAGCAGCGCGCCCGCGTCGTGCAGAAGGGCGAGGTCGCCCAAGAGCACGCGGGTCACGCCGGTATGCGCCTGCGAGCCGTCGGAGGCCGCGGCGGCGACACCCTGGGCCGTCGCGATCGTGCCGTCGATGCCCGAGAGACCCCGGTTCGCATAGACCGAGATCTTCTTGCCCGGCACCACCCTGTCGGCCTCGCGGATGAGGCGGGAGGCTCCGAGGATCAGCCGGTCGTACGGCCAGGTGAACTGCCACACGGTCTCCACGAGCAGGCGCCTGGTCACGGGCTCCCGCACCGCCGCGAGCTCGGCGCGGGCGAACGCGGCACGCTCGCGCGGGTCGGAAGAGCGTGAACGTGCCACGTCGGGCGCCTCGCCCCCGCCGCCGGCCGACGCAACGAGGCGCCGAGATCCAGTGACCCACTGACGCAGCCACGCGCGATCCCGCTGCCCGGCGGCGGTGTCGTCGACGCGCACGGCGGAGGCGACGGTCGGTCGCCGGGCGTCGGGCACCCCGGCACCCACGACGTCGTCGCCGTGCGGGGCGACGACGACGACGGACACGTCGGGTCTCGCGAGCAGCTCTGGAACCTCGCGGCTCAGGGTCGGATGCCCGAAGACGACGACCCTCTCCACGCGCCCGCCGAACGAGGGCTCGCGCAGCAGTTCTCGGTAGGCAACGACCAGCTCGCGGCCGTAGCGCGCTCCGCTCACGACCTCGGCGAGAAGCGGCCAGCCCGCCTCGTGCGCGAGCTCTTCCGCGTCAGGCCCCGCGCCGCTGCCGGCCACCACGACGGTGCGGGGGCCGAGACCCAGCGTCAGGGGTCGCCGCCCGGCGACCACGACGGCAGGCGCGGCCGCCCCGGCTGTCTCGTCACCCGGGCGTTCCTCGGCCGCGGCCGCGGAGGCCCGGCCGGAGAGCGGCGCGCGAAACGCGACGTTGACGTGCACCGGCCCGGGGGTGCCGGTCGCCTCTCCCAACGCCGCACGAAGGGCCCGCTCGGCCACGGCCGCCGCCCGAACGCCCTCGTCGGCAGCGCCGACCGGGGCCGCGACATGCTCCTCCAGGCGCAGGGCCCCGCCATACAGGCCGGTCTGGGTCGTCGTCTGGTTCGCCCGAACGCCGTGCAGCTCTGCCGGCCGGTCGGCCGTCACGACGATAAGCGGCACGTAGGCGTGATGGGCCTCTAAGACGGCGGCGTGCAACTCAGCCGCGGCGGTGCCGCTCGTCGTCACGACGACCGCGGGGCGGCCACTCTCGATGCCGACGCCGAGCGCGAAGAACGCCGCGTCTCGCTCATCGATGCGCACGTGAAGATGCGCCCCGCCGCGGCCAAGCGCCGCCGCGGCGAGCGCAAGCGCCTGCGAACGTGAGCCCGGGCAGACGACGAGGTGACGCACCCCCAGCCGGAACAGCGCGCCGAGGAAGGCGGCGGCATATGCGCCTGCCGGCGAGGCCGGCAGGCCGGCGACGGGAACCTCTCTTCTCGGGTCGGCGGTGTGCGGGTGGGTCGATATCTCGTCGGCGCTCGCGTCAGGCATCCGGGTGGCCGGCCCCCCTCCCGTTGTTGTCGCGATGCTTCTTATCGAGGTCGGAAAGCTCGTCTTCCAACTCTCGGATGCGTTCTTCGAGGTTCTCGTCAACCGCGGTGCCGTCTTTTCCGGCGCCGTCGTCACCGCCCAGCGAGCCGAGGAACTCGGGGTCGTCATCCGGCGCCGTATCACGGCGATACTCCCCGTCTGAGCGCCCGCGGCGCCCGAAGAGGAACCACAACGCCCCGCCGATCAGGGGGATCAACACGATCAAGACCCACACGGGTTTCGGCAGCACGCGAACACGGGAGCGCTCGCGCAGCGCGCAATCCACGATCGAGAAGATGTAAAACGCCGCGACGATCACACCCAGCAGCAGGTAGAGCCGGACCATGCCGTCATTTTAATCCCAGGCACTCTCCGTACACTGGGAGGCGTGAAGGGTCCGGCTGTCCTGTGGTACACGATCCTGCGGCTGCTGCTCATCGTGGTGCCGCTGGCGATCTTGCTCGTGCTGCACGTCAATTTCATCGTCGCCGTCTTCGCGGCCACGTTCATCGGCCTGTGCCTGTCGTACATTCTGCTCGCACGGCTTCGCCACCGGATGGCGAGCGGCCTGTACGAGCGGATGCACCGCGCGAAACCGGCACGCAGCGAAGACGACGACGCCGAAGACGCGTTCGTCGACGCCGCGCTACTCAAAGAGGAGGGCGCGGGCGAGCCCGGGGAATCGGCCACGTCGAACGCGACGGTCTCGACGGGCGGCGCCCCCGAGGCCGCCGCCGCGAACCGGTCAGAAGACCACGCCGAAGGCGACGCATAGGAACGCGCCGTTCGCGAGCGCTGCGATGCTGATCAGCTTCAACCCCAGCACCAACTCCACGGAGGTGCGTCCGGTGACGACGATGAGGCAGGCGGGGATCGCCAAGAGCAGCGTGAAGAGCGTGAGCCAGGCGAAGGTGAAGAAGAGCCCAAAGAACGCCACGATCAGGTAAGCGACGAACACCAGCGCACAGAAGAGAATCTTGGAGCCGCGCGCGCCGAGCCGCACGCTGAGGGTGTGTTTGCCGCTGCGCCGGTCGGTGTCGATGTCGCGCAGGTTGTTGGCGACCAGCACGGCACAGGCGAGCAGCCCGGCTTCGACACCGCCCAGCCACCCCTCGAAACCGACCTGGCCGGCCAGAATGTAGGCGGTGCCGGCCGTCGCGACGAGGCCGAAGAAGACGAAGACGGCGACCTCGCCCAACGCATGGTAGCCGTAGGGATGCTTGCCGCCGGTGTAGAACCACGCGGCCACGATCGCGGCGGCGCCGACGGCGATGAGCCACCAATGCTCGGTGACGATGACGAGCGCCAGGCCGACCGCACCGGCCAACGCAAAGAAGACGAGCGCCGTCACGAGCACGGTGCGCGGCCTGGCTTTGCCCGACCCGGTGAGACGGGAGGGGCCGACCCGGTAGACGTCGGCCCCGCGCACCCCGTCGGAATAGTCGTTGGCGAAGTTCACGGCGATCTGCAAGAACAAGGCGACGGCGAGGCAGCCGAGGGCCCGCAGCCAATGCCACTGCTGGTCTCCGAGGGTCACGACAGAGGCACCCGTGCCGATCAGCACGGGCGCGATCGCAAGCGGCAGGGTGCGCAGTCTCGCCCCGTCGACCCAGTCCGCCCAGGTGGCGGGCTTCACCTTCGCGCCAGGCGGCACCGGGCTGCCGGAGCGGCGCCTGGCGGCTTTGCCGTTCTTCGACGCCGTGCCGCGCTTTCGGCCCGCGGCCTGCCTGGCCTTCGCACTCACCGGCCCGGCTCCATCGTCATGCGCCGATCGGCCTGACCGGCGTTCCCCGCCGCGGTGGCACGCATGCGGGCGGCGGCAAGCCGTGCGATGCGGCGTCGGTCGGGTTTGCCAGAGGCGAGCCTGGGCATCCGGTCGAGCCGCACGAGGGCGGCGGGCGCCGCCTGGCGCCCGAGCACCGGCGCGACCCGGCCGCGCACGGCGGCGAGCTCGGGCGCCTCTGCGCCATGCGCCGTGACGTCGCCTGCCTGGCCGTGTTCCGTGCCGCCGCGGGCGGTGCCGGGTTCCGACGCCACGACGACGACGGGCACCTGGCCCCACTCGTCGTCATGCACGCCGACGACCACGGCGTCGGCGAGGCCCGGCAGGCGATCCACGCAGGCCTCGACAGCGTCGAGCAGCACCTTCTCGCCGCCGGAGATGATCACGTTGTCGGCACGGCCCAGCACCCGCAGACGACCGTCGGAGAAGACGCCGAGGTCCCCCGTGCGATACCAGCGGGTCTGCGCCGGCACGCCGCCCTGCGGAACCGGGCCCCCGGCCGTGGCCGAAGCCGCGCCCGCGGCACCGTCTGCAGGGGGGACGCCCGCATCGCCGCCCGGCCGCGTCTCGAGGTGAAACGCCCGTGCCGTGCGCTCCGCGTCGCCGAGATAACCGTCGGCCAACACCGGCCCCGAAAGCTCCACCATGTCGTCGACGATGCGGGCCCGCACCGCGCCGAAGGGCACGCCGTCGTACACGCATCCGCCGGCCGTCTCACTCGAGCCGTAGGTGCGCACCACGTGGAAGCCGGCCTCCACAGCGCGTTCGAAGAGTGAAGTCTCCAGCGCCTGCCCGCCGACGAGGATGCGGTCGAACCGCCGCACCACCGCCGCCAGCGACGGGTCGGAGACGGCGGCCCGCCAGAGCCTGGCCAACTGCACCGGAACGACGGAGACGAGGCGCACGGGAGCGGTCAATGCGGCCGCCGCCCGGGCGAGGCGCCACGGGTCGAAATGCCCGGCCACGTCGACGACCGGGCGCGTACCCGCCACGATCGAACGGACGAGAACCTGAACACCCGCCACGTAGTGCGTCGGCAGGCACAGGAGCCATTGGCGCTTGCCCGACGGCAACGAGAGGGCCTCGTCGGAGCCGGCGGCCGAGGCGAGAAGTGCGTCGCGGGAGAGAACCACCCGTTTCGGCGCGCTCGTCGAACCTGAGGTCTCGACCACGACGGCCGCGTCCCCCGGCACGGCGGCAAGACCGGCGACCGCCGGTGCACCCGCGGCCCGCGGGAAGACCGCGGGCCCGCCCGCCAAGGCGTCGCGGAGCGCGTCGTGCACCCGGTTCGGGTCGTCGGCCGGCACGATCATGAGCGGCTGAGGCATGCCATCAACTTTACGCACGCGGGCGAGGGCGGCCGTTCAGCGGCGGCCGGCGTAGGCGGGCACCGTGCCGGCTGCCGCCCGATTCAGAATTGCCAGGGGAACGGCCCCCAGTCGGGCGAACGCTTCTCCAGGAACGCGTCGCGGCCCTCCACCGCCTCGTCGGTGCCGTACGCCAGACGCGTCGCCTCCCCCGCGAAGACCTGCTGGCCGGCCATGCCGTCGTCGGCGAGGTTGAAGGCGAACTTCAGCATGCGGATGGAGGTGGGCGACTTGGTCAGGATGTCGCGCGCCCATTCGAGCGCCGTCGCCTCGAGGCTCTCGTGCGGCACGACCGCGTTGACCGCGCCCATCTCATACGCCCTCCGGGCGTCGTAGGTGCGGGCGAGAAAGAACACCTCACGGGCGTTCTTCTGCCCGACGCTGCGGGCGAAATAGGCACTGCCGTAGCCGCCGTCGAACGAGCCGACATCGGCGTCGGTCTGCTTGAAGAGAGCATGCTCGGCGCTCGCGATCGTCAGGTCGCAGACGACGTGCAGGGAATGCCCGCCGCCGGCCGCCCAGCCGGGCACGACGGCGATGACGACCTTCGGCATGAAGCGGATGAGGCGTTGCACCTCGAGAATGTGCAGGCGCCCCACTCGGGCCTCCGCCTCGTCGCCGTCGGCCGCCGCATACAGGTAGCCGTCGCGGCCGCGCACCCGCTGGTCGCCGCCAGAGCAGAACGCCCAGCCGCCGTCTTTCGGGCTCGGGCCGTTGCCGGTCAAGAGAACGACGCCGATGCGGGGGTCGCGCCGGGCGTCGTCCAGCGTCGCATACAGCTGGTCGACGGTTCGGGGCCGGAACGCGTTGCGCACCTCGGGGCGGTCGAAGGCGACCCGGGCGACGCGGCCGTCGAGGCTGTGGTGGTAGGTCACGTCGGTCAACGCCTCGAAGCCGGGCACGTCTTGCCACGCACCCGGGTCGAAGATCTCCGAAACCCGTTCGGTCATGCCGCCCAGTCTGGCACCTCGACGGGGAACGCGCCCAGCGCCGACGAACGGGCAGACTGGGCGTATGTCACACAGCTCCACGCCGCCCGCCCCGTCGTCGCAGGCGGCCGGGCCCGTCCCCTCCGCCGCCGACCTCGTCTCCCGCGCTCACGTCGTCTCGCTGCCGATGGTCACCCGATTCCGGGGCATCACGACGCGCGAGGCCCTCCTTCTCGAAGGCCCCGTCGGGTGGAGCGAATTTTCGCCGTTCGTCGAGTACGACGACCGAGAGGCTGCCGTGTGGCTGCGTGCGGCGATCGACTTCGGGTGGCGGCAACAGCCCCGGCCGCAGCGCGAACGCGTGCCGGTGAACGCGACGGTGCCCGCCCTGCCTGCCGCAGAGGTCGCGGCCCTTCTTAGCCGCTACCCCGGCTGCCGCAGCGTCAAGGTCAAGGTCGCCGAGCCCGGCCAGAGTCTCGACGACGACGTCGCCCGGGTCGAGGCGGTGCGGCGCGAGGCCGGGCAGAGCCGCATCCGGGTGGATGCGAACGGCCGGTGGGGCGTGGCGGAGGCGGTGCGGGCGATCACCGCACTGTCGCCCTACGGCCTGGAGTACGTCGAACAGCCGTGCGCCACCGTCGCCGAACTGGCCGCGGTGCGTGAGCGAGTGCGCGGCCTCGCCCCGATCGCTGCCGACGAGAGCATCCGCAAGACGAGTGACCCGTACGCGGTCGCCCGCGAGGGTGCGGCCGACGTCATCATCGTGAAGGCTCAGCCGCAGGGCGGCGTGCACCAGGCGCTCGCCACGATCGCCCAGGTGGGGCTGCCGGCGGTCGTCTCGAGCGCGATCGACACCTCCGTGGGGCTCGCGATGGGCGCGTGGCTGGCAGCCGCCCTGCCGCGCCTGGAACACGACTGCGGGCTCGGCACGGCCGCCCTCCTGGGCGCCGACGTCACCCACCTGCCGCTCGTGCCCGAAGACGGCAGTATCCCGGTGCGCCGCGTGACGCCCGACGCCGCGCTTCTCGAGGAGCACCAGGCCTCTCCCGAACGTCGCGACTGGTGGCTCGACCGGCTGCGCCGCTGCGCCGCGCTGCTCTGAAGGCTCGCCACCCCGAAGACGGGGCGGGCGTCAGGCCCGGGCAGCGCGCCCCGTCACCGACCGGGGCGACGGCGTCACAGGCCGGAGTAGGAGTGCAGGCCGTGGAAGAACACGTTCACGATGCCGAAGTTGAACATGACGGCACCGAAACCGACGATCGCGAGCCATGCCGAGCGGGAGCCCCGCCAGCCGCGCGTCGCGCGGGCGTGGATGAAACCGGCGTAGAGCACCCAGATGATGAAGGTCCACACCTCTTTCGTGTCCCAGCCCCAATAGTTGCCCCACGCCTTCTCGGCCCAGATCGCTCCCGCGATGAGAGTGAAGGTCCACAGGATGAACCCGGTGATGTTGACGCGGTAGGCCAGGTTCTC
The DNA here is from genome assembly GCA_035720905.1 of Microbacteriaceae bacterium. Lineage (GTDB taxonomy): Bacteria > Actinomycetota > Actinomycetes > Actinomycetales > Microbacteriaceae > DASTNL01. The sequence continues at coordinate 2,569 of DASTNL010000203.1, read as the reverse complement.
GAGCACGTTCGAGCCCGGCAGCGTCTCTAAGAACCGCAGGGTGACCGGCATCTTCTCGCGGATCTGCGTCTCGCGCCTGGCCTGCATCAGCTGGGCGACGGAGAGTGCGAAGCCGAGGGCGAAGAACCCCGTCGCGCCCATCGCGACGAGCACATGGATGACCAGCCAGTACGACTGCAGCGCCGGGGGCAGCGGCACGACGGCGACGTAATACCGGGTGACGGAGATGCCCATCAAGACGAGCACCAGGCCGGTGATGAACACGCCGAGGAAGCGCAGGTTGTAGCGCTTGGCCATGATGAGGAACACGATCGTGATGAGCACGGTGCCGGTCATCGAGAACTCGTACATATCCGACCACGGCACCCGGCCGGCGGCAATGCCGCGCAGCACGTCGGCCACGAGCTCGAAGGCGAGCGCGACGACGGTCAGCGCCATGCCGACCGTCTGGCTGCGCGAGAAGTTCACGTCGGTGATGTGCTCGTGCACCTCGTTGGCGGTCTTCGTCATGGTCGCAAGATGGCCGCTGCCCGCCTGGCCCGCGGCGCCCGCCTCTCGCGCCAGCGCCGACTCCGCCCGGCGTGCGACGGCGCTCGTCACGTCGGAGGCGGCACGCACCTTGACGGCGCGGCCCGCCACGTCCATGGCGAACGAGATGAATGCCGCGGCGTAGACGGCAAGCGAGGCGTAGAGGACGATCACGGAGAGCTGCGACAAGAAGGCGGTCACGATGCTAACCTACGACTCTCTCACCCTCCGGCGCGAGGCCGCGGGAGGAATTCTGCCTTTGTCACGCCGACCGGCGCCGGCGCCAGGCCGGGCCTCGGCCGACCCCGGCCACATCCGCCGCCGGCTACGACTCCTCGCCGACGACCTCCGGCGCCGGGGCCGGCTGTGCCGGCCGGGTGCCGCCCGGCCCGGCTGGCGGCTCCGGCCCGGCGGGCCCCGAAAGCGCCGTGCGGTGCGCCGCCGTGATCGATTCGACCGCCGCCAAGAGACCCGGGTCGTCGCCGCGTGCCAGGCCCGCGTACTCCAGCAGCACGCTGCCGTCCCGCTGCTGCCGCGCCTTGACCCACATGCGCCGGCGCGGCACGAGGAGCGCCGTCAGCAGGCCGCCGACGAGGAACACGGAGCAGATAAAGATCCACAACTGGGCGGGGTTGTGACTGATGGTGAACGACACGTAACGCTTCACCCCGTCGAAGGTGACGCTGCCGAGCCCGTCAGGCAGCTTCACGGTCTGCCCGACGCGCAGCTGTTCCGCCGGCTGCTGAACGCCGGGGCCCGACACCTGGGTCATGGCGTTCGTGTCGAGCGTGTAGACCGACCGCGGCACGCCGTCGTTGATGCCGAGGTCGCCCTTGAACACATCGAGGCTCAGCACGGGGTCGCGCAGCCCCGGGAACGTCGAGACGGGCACGCCCCCGCTCGCGCCGGCCGTCGGGTAGAAGGAGCCGATGATGCCCACCTGCGCGGGCAGGCCGTCGGCGATCTTCACCACGCCGATCGACGTGTAGTTGTTGTCTTGCGGCAAGAACGGCACCGGCTGCCGGTACCGCACATGGCCTGCCGGGTCGCGCACCGTGATGACGGGCGCGTACCCGTTGCCGAGCAGGTACACGTTCGTGCCGCCGATGTAGAGCGGCGTGTTGACCTTCACGGTGTCGGCCTTCTGCGAGCCGTCGGGCTTACGGGCCGTCACGTATGCGGTGTAGTCGAGCGGCTGGCCGATGGCGGCCTTGTTCTTCGTCTCATACCGCACCGCGAGGTCTTTGAGGGTCAGCGAGTAGGGGCTCAGCCGTTCCCCCGTGAAGAACCGGCCCGGGTTGAACGAGTCGTAGCTGACCAGCGTGTTGACGAACGTCTGGCCCTGCATGACGATCTTCTCTCCGCTATAGCCGTACCCGCCGCCGACACCGACCGCCACGAGTACCGCCATGATCGCGATGTGGAAGACGAGGTTGCCGGTCTCTCGCAGGTAGCCGCGCTCGCCAGAGACCGAGATGGAGTGCTTGTCGGCATAGAACTGCGTGCGATACCCCGCATGTCTTAAGACCTCGGTCGCGCTTTCGATCGCGTCACCGGCCCCTTGCGACCCGCGCAGCGACGCGGCGGGAATCGACTCGGTGCGATAGCCGGGCATCCGGTCGAGCCTCGCCGGCGTGCGCGGCGGCCTCGCCCGCAACGCGTCGATGTGGTGCTTCACCCGCGGGATGATGCATCCGATCAACGAGATGAAGAGCAGGATGTAGATCGCCGAGAACCACACCGACGTGTAGACGTCGAAGAATTGCAGCTTCTCGAGGATCGGCGTGAGCGCCGGGTGCGCGGCCTGGTACTGCACGACGCCGTTCGGGTCGGCCTCCCGCTGCGGTATGAGCGAACCCGGCAGTGCAGCGACGGCCAAGAGCAAGAGCAGGAAGATCGCCGTGTGCATGCTCGTCAGCTGACGCCAGAACCAGCGCACCCAGCCGCGGAACCCGAGCGTCACCTGGCCCGCCGGCAGCCGCGGCGCCGGCCGGGTGGAGTCGATGTGATCAGAGGGCAGGGACATAGGTCGGGATCACCC
>DASTNL010000202.1:0-15366 GCA_035720905.1 Microbacteriaceae bacterium | reverse complement strand
AGCCCGGCGTGGCCGCGCCGCGGGCGCGAGGAGAAGGGATCACCGATGGCAGAGGCCGAGGCGGGCGAGGCATCCCCGTCGCTCCTTCTCGTGGAAGACGATCCGGAATTAGGCCCGCTGCTCCTGCGGGCCCTGCAATCCTCCTTCGTGGTCGATCTCGTGGCCGACGGCGAGGCCGGCCTCGAACGCGCTCTGAGCGGCGGCTACGAGGTTCTCGTGATCGACCGGCGGCTGCCGCTCCTCGACGGCGTCAGCATCGTTCGCAAGCTGCGTCAGAGCCATATCACGGCGCCCATCCTTCTGTTGACGGCGTTGGGCACCACTGCCGACAAAGTGGAGGGGCTCGACGCGGGTGCCAACGATTATCTCGTCAAGCCGTTCGAATACGCCGAGCTGTTGGCGCGTCTTCGCGCGTTGACGCGCCGGTTCGATCCGCGGGGCCGGGGGCTCGCCGTGGGGGAGTGGATGTTCTACCCGGAGGACGCGTGCGTCGTCTCGCCGTACATCGGGCGCATCCTCCTGACGCCGCGCGAGAGCACGCTCTTGCGTGTCTTCGCCGAGAACCCGGACGCGACGTTCACGCGGGAGACGATCCTGCGCCGTGTCTTCTCGCCCGGCGACAAGCCAGGCACGGTCGACACGTACGTGCATTATCTGCGCGGCAAGATCGACCGCGACGTCATCTTGACGGTGCGGCGCAAGGGATACCGGCTGGGGTCGTTGTGACCGCCACGCAGCCGCACGCCGGCGACGAGGCCGTCGTGACGCGGGCCGCACGCACAATCGCCCTGCGGATCACGGCCGCCGCCAGCACGATCGTGGTGCTCATCGTGGCCGTGTCGGTCGCGTTCATCCTCGACCAGTCTCGGCCCAGCGAACTGTTGGAGAAGCCGGCACCCGGCGAGACGAAGATCTACATCGCCTCGGGTGACATGTTCACCGCCCTGGTCGTGACGGGGGTGGTGGCCGTCATCCTCGCGGGGCTCCTCAGCTGGGTCATCGCGCGGCGCGTCGTCGCCCCGCTCGGGGAGGCGCTGCGCATTCAGCGTTCCTTCGTCGCCGACGCCAGCCACGAACTGCGCACGCCGGTGGCGATCATCTCGACGCGCGTGGAGGTTCTAGCGCAAGAGCTCGAGGCCGGGGGCGACCCGCACGACGACCTCGCAGGATTGCGCCGCGACGTACGTGCTCTCGGCGAGGTGATCACCGACCTGCTGCTGGCCGCCTCGCCCGTCGACGGGGACACGAGGGCCGACTGCCCGGCGAGGCCCACCGTGCGGGCTGTGCTCGACGACCTGGCCTTCCTCGCCGGGCAGAACGATGTCACGCTGCGCCTCGACGGGGGAGAGGGGCTCGTCGCCGCCCTGCCGGAGGCGACGTTTCGTCGCTGCGTCGTCGTGCTCGTCGACAACGCCGTCAAGCATTCCCCTTCGGCCGGCACCATCGAGGTCGTCTTGGCCCCGGCCCGTCGGCGCTTCTTCGAGCTGAGAGTGACCGACCACGGCCCGGGGATCACCGGCGTCGACCCGGCCCGTGTCTTCGACCGCTTCTCGCACGGCCAGCAGGCTCCGTCGGGCACGGCGGCCCGCCGTGGTTTCGGCATAGGGCTGGCACTCGTGCGAGACATCGCCGGCCGCTATGGCGGCAACGTGGCCGTCGCCGAGACCTCGCCGGCAGGCACGACCTTCGTCTTGACTCTGCCCCTCGCCTCCCCGCGCGACGCCCGCTGATCCTGGCCTCCGTCGGCGCCTGGCCGTCGCGGCGGTTTCTTAGCGGTTTCTGCGGCGCCCGTTCGTATGGTTCCCGTCGTGAGCCTTCGCGGTAACCGTGTCGTCATCCCCTCCGCCTGTCTTGTGACCTTGTGCCACGGCACGCTCGGCACGAGACGGGCGGCGTGACGATGGCGGTGTCGCTGGCGGAGCCTGCCGCCCTCGAGTCGGCCCCTCCCCGAAGGACCACGAGGCGTCGGCGTCCGCGGTGGATGTGGCCGAGTGTGATCGTCGGAGTAGCCCTTCTGGGGCTCCTCGCGCGCGTTTTCTACAGCCTGAGGCACGGCGGCCCGGTGTACGTGGGTGGCTACGACTCCGGCGTCTACTACGCAGCGGCCGACGCGCTCGTCCACGGTCGCCTGCCGTACCGCGATTTTCTCTTCATCGAGACCCCCGGCGTCGCGGTCGTGACCGCCCCGTTCGCGTTCCTCGGGGCGCAGACGCACGACGCGTTGGGCTATGGCGCGGCGAACCTCTTCTTCGCGGGGATCGGCGCCGCCAGCAGCGGCATGGTGGCGGCCGTGCTTCGCCGGTTCGGCCTGCCGGCGGCGGTCTTCGGCGGCGTCTTCTACGCGGTGACGGATATCGCGGTCTCGTCGGAGCAGTTCATCAAGCTGGAGCCCGTGGCGACCCTGCTCATTCTCATCGCCCTGTTGTTGTTGGGCGACGTGCGTCGGCCGGTAGGTCGTCGCCGCATGCTCGTCGCAGGCCTGCTTTTGGGCCTCGCCTGCGGTTTCAAGATCTGGTACGTCGTTCCCGCCCTGGTCGTCGTGGCGGCGACGCCCGGCGTGCGGCGGCGGCTGCGGCTTCTTGCCGCCGAGGCGGTCGGTGCGGTCGTCATCATGCTGCCGTTCTTTCTCGCCTCACCCGCGGTCATGTTCCGTGAGGTCGTTCTCGACCAGCTGGGTCGCGGCCGGGGCGGGCCTTCGGTGGTGGGCCGCCTCCACGACATCCTCGGCGGAGCCACGGTGCCGCATACCGCGACCAGGCTTCTCGGCCTCACCGTCGGCGAGATCACCGGGGGGCTGGCCGTGCTCGCGGTGATCGCCGTGATCTTCGCCCTCCGCCGGCCCTCGGCCCGCCTCTATGTGTGGCTCCTCCTTTCCGGCTTGCTGGTGCTCATCGTGGCGCCGTCGTTCTTCAGCTACTACACCTCGTTGACGTCGGCGCCGCTGGCCTTGGTGCTGGGCGCCGGGTTCGCCGAGCTCGTCGGGCTCCTCTCGACCCGGTCCGGCCGGCTAGTCTTGACGACGACGGCCTTGGCCGGCCTCGTGTTGCTGAACCTTCCGGGGCAGTGGCACGCGCACCCCGGGGAGCATCCGAGCGCGGGGCTGCGCCGCGCCGTGGCCACGGTGCCGGGCTGCGTGATCTCCGACGATCCCGAGATTCTGGCCGCAACCGACGTGCTCTCCCGCGACCTCAGCGACGGATGTGTGCTCTGGCCCGACGTCACCGGGTGGACGTACGACCTCGACACCGGCATGCACGACGGCGTCTACACGCCACGCACGAAGAACCTGGCCTGGCAGAAGCACGTCACGAGCTATCTCACGTCGGGCTCCGCCGTCATGGTGTATCGGCCCGAGACCGGGTTGAGCGAGCACACGCGCCGGGTCGTGACCGCCGGGCCGGTGCTCTTCCGCGACGGCGAGTGGGTCCTGTACGCGACGCCCCACCACCTCGGCGGTTGACGCCCGCCCGGGGTGGAGCCGGAGGCTCACCGGTGGCCGCTCACCCGCGGCTTTGAGAGAATGGCGGCATGGTGCGGGCGGAGTCGGATGGCGGCGTCGCGAGGCGCCGCCGGGCGGGTGAGATCCGCGGCGACCGTACGCGGGCCGTTGCCGGCGAGAACGTCATGGGCCTGCCGGAGCCCTCGACGAGGACCGGTGCCGACCGTCTGGCGACGCTCCAGCAGCTCTACCTCGACTCGATCAGGGAGCGCGCCCAGCTGCGCGACTTCATCGCGCGGCAGCGCGACGAGATCGCGCGGTTGCGTGCCGGCGGCCCCGCGGGCGACGCGCACCCCGGCGTGTCAGAGAGCCGCTGAGGCCGTTCGTCCGGCGACCTGCCCGGCGCCGCCCAGGTAGACGGTAGGGTGTCTGCCATGAGCGCGGTGCAGGCGGTCGGCATCGACATCGGGGGGACGGGCATCAAGGGCGCGGCGGTCGATCTGTCGGCCGGCGGGCGGCTCGTCACCGAGCGAGTGAAGCTGGCCACCCCGAAGGGTGCGAGGCCACACGACGTGGTCGCCGTGACCCGCGCTGTGGTGGAGATCATCGAGCGCCAAGTGGCGCCAGGTCTGCCGGTTGGCATCTGTTTTCCCGCCGTCGTGCGTGCCGGGCGCACCTTGTCGGCGGCGAATGTCTCCGAATTGTGGATCGGGCTCGCTGCAGAGGAGCTCTTCGAACGCGGGTTGGGTCGCCGGGTGCGGTTCATCAACGACGCCGACGCGGCCGGCATCGCGGAGGCCCGGTTCGGGGCGGCCGCCGGCGTCACCGGCGTCACGGTCTTGACGACGCTCGGCACGGGTATCGGCAGCGCGGTGCTGCATTCCGGGGTGCTCTTGCCGAACACGGAGCTCGGGCACTTGGAGATCGGCGGCCATGTGGCGGAACATCGGGCGGCCTACTCGGCAAAGAGGCGGGAGGGCCTGAGCTGGGCGAAGTGGGCGAGGCGGCTGCAACGGTATTACTCCACCCTCGAGATGCTGCTCGATCCCGACCTTTTCGTCGTCGGCGGCGGGGTGTCGAAACACCACGAGTCGTTCCTGCCGCTCCTCAACCTGAAGACCCGCATCGTGCCGGCCGTGCTGCGTAACAACGCCGGCATCCTGGGAGCCGCGTCGTTGGCGGCGGAGGAGCGGGCCGGCTGATACGCCGGGTTCTGTCCACGCGCCCCGAGGGGAGCGTTGGGCGGCCATCTCTCTCGGGTGCGCGTTGCCGCGCACCTCTAGCGATCCACCCGGAGACGGGACGGGCAGCCCCATGGTCTCCTGTTGATCTTGCTCCGGACGAGGTTTGCCGAGCCGGCCGGGTCACCCCGGTCGCTGGTGGTCTCTTACACCGCCGTTTCACCCTTACCCCGAAGGGCGGTCTGTTTTCTGTGGCACTGTCTCGCGGGTCACCCCGGGTGGGTGTTACCCACCGTCCTGCCCTGCGGAGCCCGGACGTTCCTCGGCACGCCTCGCGGCGTGACGCGACCGCCTTGCCGGCCCACTCGGCGCCCAGCCTAGCAGGGCCTCACAGGCCGGATTCCTCGGTGCGCACCAGAATGCAGCTGCTCTCCGGGCACAGGATGACGTCGTCCGGCGCCGCTCGGCGGATGTCCTGCATGTCCGCCGGATTCAGCGTCGTGTTACTGCCGAGAGAGACGCCGCCGCGTAACAGGGCCGCGCCGATGCCGTACCGGGCGCGTTGCTTCTCGTACAAGGCCACGAGGTCTTCGGGCAGGCCCACGAGCGCGTCGCGGCGTTCGGCCGAGAGCTCTTCGAGCCGTGACTGCCGCTCGGCAGCGGATGTCCGGCGCCGCGCTTCGGCGTCGGCCTTCCGCCGGGCCGTCTCGTCGACGAGGCTCTCGGCCGCCGAGGCTGCGCGGCCGAGCCCGTCGAGTTCCTCCATCGCCTCAAGCTGGGTGTCTTCCAGACGGTCTTTGCGCTCTGCCAACGACCGCAATTCCGCCTCGAGGCCGTGGATGTCCTTGAGAGAGGAGGTCTCGTGCAGTCGCGCTGTGTCTCTCGCGGCGCGCGCGTCGACCGCCGCGACATCCGACTCGATGCGTGCGAGGGCCGTCTTGCCGTCTTCTAACGCGCCCGCCCTCTCGAGCTGCTCGTGCCGGGCGCGGGTCAGTTCCGCCTCGATGCCCGCCAGCTCGGCGCCTAGCGCCGCCTCGTCTGCCGTGCTGCGGGCCTTCGTGATCGCGTTGTCGATCCTCTGAACGTCGAGGAGCCGTCGCTGCTCCTCCGGTGCCGCCTTCATCGGCGCTGACCTCCCGATTCCACCGTGAAGTCCCACGGGTCGGTGCGCAGGGTGCTGACGGCGACCCGCAGCCCCGGCACGGCTCGCCGCAGCTCTTCTGCCGCGCCCGCCAGCCACAGGGACTCGGCGGCCCAGTGGGAGACGTCGATGAGCGCCGGGCCGCCGGCGAGCCGAGCCTGTTCGCGGGCCTCGGAGGCGGGATGGTGGCGTAGGTCCGAGGTGATGTAGACGTCGCTGGCCAGTACCGCCGGCTCCGACAGAAGCGAGTCGCCGGCTCCGGCGCACAGGGAGACGACGCGAATCTGTGCCTCCGGCTCCCCGGCGACCCGCACGCCGCCGGCCGTCGCAGGCAGGGCGCGGGCGAGCCTCGTCGCGAGATGCCGAAGGCCTTCGGCCGACGGCAAGCGCCCCACCCTGCCGAGCCCCGAGGCCCGTGGCTCCGGGCCGTGCGCGGGGAGGATCGGCCGCGTGTCCTCCAGCCCGAGCACCGCGGCGAGGACTGCGCTCGTGCCGCTTCGAACGATGTCGGCGTTCGTGTGGGCGGCGAGAATCGCGAGGCCCCCTCGTATCGCGGCCGCAAGCACCCGGCCCTTGTAACGGTCTTCGGCGATGCTCTTCACGCCCCGCAAGAGCAGCGGATGGTGGGTGAGGAGCAGGTCGTGCGACCCGGCCGTGGCCTCTTCGACGGTAGCCGGCACGGCGTCCACCGCGAGCAACACGGAGGAGACCTCGGCGGCGGGGTCTCCGCAGACGAGGCCGGGCGCGTCCCATTCCTCGGCGCCGTCGGGGGGCCAGAGCCGATCGGCGATCGTGCAGAACTCGGCCAGGCTGACGCTCATCCGTCGATGCTAACGCGCGCCGGCCGTTCGCGTACCCGGCGTTGCCCCCGCTCGGCACCGGGTTGCGCGGAACGCTTGGCCTGCGCCTACGCAGCCGATCTGTTGCCCGCGCTCGGCATCGGGCTGCTCCCCATGGCTGCATGGCGCGTCGTGGGTGATCGGCGACACCGCCGCCCGTACGACGCGCGACACACGGCGTGCCGCACGGCGCAGGTGTGGCACGTCGGCGCGGCATCGTCTGGCCCGTCGGCTACGATCGGTGCGTGACCAGCCCCGAGCCTGCGGTCGTGACCGCCTACGAGGACCTGTTGCGCGACGTTCTCGTCCACGGCATGCCGAAGGGCGACCGCACGGGCACGGGCACGCGCAGCGTCTTCGGCCGTCAGATGAGGTTCGATCTCGCGGCGGGCTTCCCGCTCGTCACGACGAAACGGGTGCACTTCAAGTCGATCGCCTACGAGTTGCTGTGGTTCCTGCGGGGTGATTCGAACGTGCATTGGCTGCAGGAGCATGGCGTCAGCATCTGGAACGAATGGGCCGACGAGAACGGGGATCTCGGCCCGATCTACGGCGTGCAGTGGCGCCGCTGGCCGACGCCCGACGGCCGGCACGTGGACCAGCTCGCCCGGGTGATCGACACGTTGCGTCGTGACCCGGACTCCCGGCGGATGATCGTCTCGGCGTGGAACGTCGCGGACCTCGACGCCATGGCGTTGGCACCCTGCCACGTGCTCTTCCAGTTCTATGCCCGAGACGGGCGCTTGTCGTGCCAGGTCTACCAGCGCAGCGCCGACATGTTTCTCGGCGTGCCGTTCAACATCGCCAGCTACGCCCTTCTGACGGTGCTCGTCGCCGACCAGGCTGGCCTCGTGCCCGCAGAACTCGTCTGGACGGGTGGGGACTGCCACATTTACGACAACCACCTCGACGCAGTGCGCCTGCAGTTGACCCGGGAGGCGCTGCCCGCGCCGACGCTCAGCCTCGCCCGTCATGCCGAGAGCATCGCCGACTATCGGTACGACGATTTCCTTCTCGAGGGGTATCGGCACCACGAGGCGATCCACGCGCCCGTCGCGGTCTGACCCGATGGCCCAGGCGGCGCAGGCGGGCCGAGTGCCCGACGGCCAGGTCGGTCTCCTCTGGGCCCAGACCTTAGCCGGTGTGATCGGCGCGGGGGGCAGGATTCCGTGGCGCCTGCCCGAAGACCAACGGCGGTTCCGTAGGCTCACGTGGGGAGGCCGGGTCGTGATGGGGCGGCGCACCTGGCAGTCGTTGCCGGCCGCCGTGCGCCCGCTGCCGGGCCGCGAGAACGTCGTCCTCACCCGCCGAAGCACGCTCGACGCCCCCGGTGCCAAGGTCATGCACTCGGTGGCGGAGGCGGTCGGGCCGGGGGCCTGGGTCATCGGTGGTGCCGAGATCTACGCGGCGGCCATGGCCTGGGCCACGCTCATCGAGGTGACGGAGGTGGATATCGAGGTGGCGGGAGACACCTGGGCACCGAAGATCGACGAGGCTCGCTTCATGCCCGAGCGGGGCGCCTGGCAGGTCTCCTCGGCCGGCTTACGTTACCGCTTCGTCACCTGGCGTCGGGTAGCTGAAAGTCGCTGAGAACCGCTCGGGGAAAGCTGCCGGGGGTCGGCTGGCAAGCGAAGCTCGCCGTACCGGGAGGTACGTGAACGTCTGACGAGTCGCACCCTCACGCACGGCCCGACCCTGGGTCCCGACGCCTTGCCGGAGGGTCTCGCAGGCTTGCCTCAGTCTTGGCGGTTGCCCGACTTGGCGAGCGCGACACCGCCGACGACCAGCTCGGTCGCGCCGAGCGCGAAGAAGACGCCGAGGACGCACCACATCACGATTGCCATGCCTCGATTATGACATTCCGTGCCGACCGTCGGGGCTCAGGCGCTCGGTCGGGTCCCGTCGGGCACGATGACGACCTCTAACAAAAGATGCCCCGGCGGAACCGCCTCGCGCAGCGCGGCGAGCGCCTCGGGCTCGTCGTCCCCCCGGGCCTCGATCTCGTGAGAGGCGGTGCCGCGCCCGAACGCCTTCATCGTGACCGGTTCGCCGGGCTTCGCGCTGAGGGTTCGCACGTCGACGAGAGCAAAGCCGTCAGGGAGGCCCCGCACCGCCTCGGCGCGGGCCGCCGCGGCCGTCGGGCCGCTGCCCTCGCCCTCCCAATCCGCCGTGGAGCGCACCGTGCCGCGTACCGTCGTCACGATGACGAGGCCGGGTTGTGGCTGCGGTCTCGGTTCGGCTGCGGAGTGGGCACGCGGTCAGGATACCCTGGGTGACCGGAGCCCCCGCGTCGTGCGGGCGGCCGTGGTGCGTACGCTCGCGGGACGATGGGAGGGCCATGTCGGCATCGAAGACGCGTCACCCGCGGATGCGCAGCGCCGCCGTGCGTTTTCTCATCGCGGCCCTCGTCTTCCTGGTCCTGGCGATCGTCACCCACCTCACCTTCTTCGCCGTTCTCTGCGCCGTGAGCGCCATGTCGGCTCTCTGGCTGTGGCTCTCCAGCGTCAAGGACATCCGCTGAGGAGTGTCGGCGTGCCTCGCGGGCTTTGATGAGGCGAGCCTTCGAGCCGGGGCCGCCCGAGGCAATATGCTGGGTAGTGAGGAGTGTGCATGCGTCATCTGAAGAGGAACATCGCAGCGTTCGGTGCGGCAGCAGCCATCGTCGCCAGTGTCGGGTTTGTCGGCGTGCAATCCGCCGTGGCCGAACCGGCCGTGTCCTCGGCCTCCGCCGCCGTCTCCCTTTCGCAGGCGCCGTCTGCCACGTCGTCGAAGGTCGTCACCCCGGCGGTGGCGGTTCAGGCGGCGGCACCCGATTCCACCTCCGGAAACCTGAACATCGGTTCGCCCACCCCAGGCGGCTATGTGACATCGAAGGCCTGGGTCGCGGTCGGCGCCGGCATCTTCCTGCTTCTCGTCTGGTCCGTCTCCATCTTCGGGTATCGCCGCTTTCACTGACGACGCGGCGTGTTTCGCGCCGAGCCCCGTACGATCGGCACATGTCCGATGAGCGACGGCAGTTCTGGTACAACTCACGCACCGGCGAGGTGGAGGAGGGCGTGCTTTCGCCCTCGGCCTATCGGGTCGGCCCCTTCGCGACGCGCGACGCGGCCACGCACGCGCCCGACCTCTTGCGCGAAAACGCGCGTCGCTGGCGCGAAGAAGACGAGGCGGAAGACTAGCCGCGGCACGGGGCCGGTGCATGGCGGTGGGTGCCTTGTGAGACCGAGTCAGCTCTCGCGGTAGCTGTGCTCCTCGTCGGGATAGCGCCCCTCGGTGACGTCGGCCCTGTAGGCGGCGACCGCGTCGGTCAGTGTCGTCGCGAGATCCGCGTACTTCTTCACGAACCGGGGCACGCGACCCACGGTGAGGCCCGCCCAGTCGGTCCAGACGAGCAGCTGGGCGTCGACGTCAGGGCCCGCGCCGACACCGATCGTCGAGATCGTGAGTTCGGCGGTGACCCGCCGGGCCGCCTCCGACGGCACCATCTCGAGGACGACGGCGAAGGCGCCCGCGTCCTCGACGGCGTGGGCGTCGTCGAGAAGGCGTTCGACACCCGCACCGCGACCCTGGATGACGTGCCCGCCCAGGGCGTGCTCGCTCTGCGGGGTGAACCCGATATGCGCGAGCACCGGGATTCCGGCATCCACGATCTCACGGATCTCGCCGGCGCGCCGGCGGCCGCCTTCCAACTTCACGGCGGCGACCCCCGCCTCCTTCATGAATCGCACCGCGGAGCGCAGCGCCTCACCCGGCCCGCCTTCGTACGAGCCGAACGGCAGGTCGGCGATGACGAGCGCGCGATGCGCCGCCCCCGCGACCGCGCGCGCGAGGGGGATCAGTTCGTCCACCGTCGCCGGCAGCGTCGTCTCATAGCCGAGCACGTTGTTCGCGGCCGAGTCGCCGACGAGGAGGAAATCGATGCCAGCCGCGTCGAAGATCGCGGCGCTCAGTTGGTCATAACTTGTGAGGCCGACCAGCCGTGTGCCTTGTTCTTTAGCAGAGCGGAAGTAACGGGTGCGCACGCGTTTAGGCGTCAACTCGGCCATGGCCGTCAGTCTACGGTGCCGCAGGGCGGCGAGGCCTCGGCTCCGGGTCTCGCCGGAGCCTACGGCGCCCGTCGGCGCGGTGCGTGATGCCATGCCGACCGCGGCCTGCCTGGGTAGCCTTCTTGGCGCCCGGAACAACTAGGCTGTGCTGGGACGAGAGGCGGTCATGGACAAGCAGCGTGACTTCGTACTGCGCACGTTGGAGGAGCGCGGCGTGAAATTCGTGCGCCTCTGGTTCACCGACGTGATCGGCTCCCTCAAATCGGTCGCCATCGCGCCCGCCGAGGTGGAGAGTGCGTTCGCCGAGGGGGTGGGCATCGACGGTTCCGCGGTCGAAGGCCTCACACGGCTCTACGAGGCGGATGTCTTGCTCCGGCCCGATCCAGGCACCTTCCAGATCTTGCCGTGGCGCGGCGAGACGGACCCGACCGCCCGCATGTTCTGCGACATCTACACTCCCGACGGCGAGCCGGCCGTCGCCGACCCGCGCAACGTCTTGAAACGCACGCTGGAGAAAGCCGCCGGGCTCGGATTCACGTGCTACACGCATCCCGAGATCGAGTTCTACCTGCTCACCTCCTCCAAGCTGGATGCGGAGGGCCACCCGACGCCGGTGGATGCCGCGGGGTACTTCGACAACGTTCCCGGCGGCACGGCGCACGACTTTCGGCGGCGCTCTGTGCGCATGTTGGAAGACCTCGGCATCTCCGTCGAATTCAGCCACCACGAGTCCGGCCCGGGCCAGAACGAGATCGACCTGCGGTACGCCGACGCGCTTGCCACCGCGGACAACATCATGACGTTCCGGGCGGTCGTCAAAGAGGTGGCCATCGAGCAGGGTGCTTACGCGACCTTCATGCCCAAGCCTCTGTCGGGGCAGCCCGGCAGCGGCATGCACACCCACCTCTCCCTTTTCGAGGGCGACGGCAACGCTTTCTTCGAGCCGGGCGCCCAATACCAGCTCTCCGCCGTCGGCCGATGGTTCATTGCCGGGCTCTTGCGCTATGCGCCGGAGATCACCGCGGTGACCAACCAGTTCGTGAACTCATACAAGAGGCTGTGGGGCGGCGACGAGGCGCCGAGCTTCGTGTGTTGGGGCCACAACAACCGTTCGGCCCTCGTCAGGGTGCCTCTCTACAAGCCGAACAAGCCGCAGAGTTCCCGGGTGGAATACCGGGCACTCGACTCCGCCGCGAACCCGTATCTCGCCTACTCTCTGATGATCGCCGCCGGCCTGAAGGGCGTCGAAGGCCATTTCGACCTGCCGCGCGAGGCCGAGAACAACGTGTGGGCGTTGAGCGACGAGGAGCGCCGAGCCCTGGGCTACACCCAGCTGCCCGTGAACCTCAACCACGCCATCTCGATCATGGAGAAGTCGGAGTTGGTCGCCGAGACGCTGGGGGAGCAGGTCTTCAACTTCGTGCTGCGCAACAAGCGGCAAGACTGGCAGGACTACCGGGCCCAGGTCACGCCCTACGAGCTGCGCTCCAACCTCAAGATGCTCTGACATGCGGCGGTCCCTCGGGCTCCAGGCGTTGGCGGCCGTGGGGTTCGCCGGGCTCTCCACGGCGGGCTCCCGGCTTGAGGCGCTCGCCGATCGGCTGGAGGTCGCCGCCGACGACCTGCTGCCGTTCTTCCGGGTCGCGGCCGACCCGGATTCGGCGCTCGTTTGGCTGCTGCGCCTCGAGGAGCGCGCCCCGCGCCTCATCCGACGCATCGTCGGCGACGAGGCTTCCGCCGCGCGGCTCTTCCGACTCGTCGGCGCGTCGGATGGGCTGGCACAGTTTCTCTTTCGCCACCCCGACGAGTGCGCCCTGGTCGAGGTCATGCCGCAACTTTCCTCGCCTGCGGTGCCGGGCGAGGTGGAGAGGGTGCGCCGGCGCCTCCTCGATGCGGTCGGCGCCGACGCACACGGGGTGGCGAGCCTTGCGGGTGAGACCGGATGGAGCGCCCTCCGGGTGGCCTATCGGCGGGAGCTCGTCACTGTCGCGCTGTACGACTTGGGGCAGCCCGGGCCGGTCCGGGGCGTGGACTCCGTCGGTCGTGCGCTGGCCGAGCTGGCCGGGGCGGCGCTGGAGGCTTCCCTCGCCCTCGCCCGCGCCGACGTCGCGGGCGAGGGCCCGGGCCGCTTTCCCGCCGACGAGGTCGCTGCCACGCGCCTGACGGTGATCGGCATGGGCAAGGCAGGGGCCGGCGAGCTGAACTACGTCAGCGACGTCGACGTCGTCTTCGCGTGCGCCAGCGCCCGGCCACACGCGGTGCCGACGGCGCGCGTGGTGACGATTGCGACCCGTCTCGCGCGCCAGACGATACGAGGCTTGAGCGAGGTCTCCGACGAGCCCGCCTTGTGGCCGGTCGACACGAATCTGCGCCCCGAAGGCAAAGACGGGGCGCTCGTGCGCACCGTCGAGTCGCATGCGGCCTACTATCGGCGCTGGGCAAAGGACTGGGAGTTCCAGGCCCTGGTGAAGGCCCGGCCGTTGGCCGGAGACCGGGCGCTCGGGCGCCGCTACGTCGACGCGGTTCTGCCGCTCGTGTGGCGCGGCGCCGAGCGTGACGGGTTCGTCTCCCGGGTGCAAGAGATGCGGCGGCGGGTCATACGGAACATCCCGCCCGACGAGCGAGACCGGCAGATCAAGCTTGGCGAGGGGGGGCTTCGCGACATCGAATTCACCGTGCAGCTTCTACAGTTGGTGCACGGGCGCTCCGATCCGCATCTGCGGCAGGCCGACACGCTCTCCGCGTTGGCTGCGTTGACCGCTCGCGGGTATGTCGGGCGTGCCGAGGCCCGCGCCCTCGCGGCCGACTATCGCACTTTGCGACTCTTGGAGCACCGGCTTCAGCTGCGTCACCTGGCACGAACCCACCTCATGCCCTCCGACGAAGACGGGCTGCGAATCCTCGCGCGCTCCAGCGGCCTCGCGCAGGGGCCGGAGGGCCTCGCGGCGATCTGGTCGGAGGTGCGTTCTCGGGTGCGCGACCTGCACGAACGGCTCTTCTACCGCCCGCTCCTCGCCGCGGCGGCCGCGACGCCGCCGGAGGATTTCAATCTCGACAGCGAGCAGGTGGCCGTAAGGCTCCAGGCGATCGGCTTTCGGAACACGCGGGCAGCGCTCGCCCATATCGCCGCTCTGAGCCGCGGTGTGACGCGCCGTGCAACGATCCAGCGGAACCTGCTGCCCGTCCTGTTGCAATGGCTCGGTGAGGGCGCCGATCCGGACGGCGGGCTCCTGGCCTTTCGTCGCCTGAGCGAGAGCCTGGGCCGTACGCACTGGTTCCTCGGCATGCTGCGCGACTCTTCGGGCGCGGCCCAGAACCTGACTCGCGTGCTCAGCAGTGCACCCTTCGTGGCCGACATGTTCCAGCGCATCCCCTCTGCCGTGGGCTGGCTCGACGACGAGGCGTCGTTGGTGCCGCGGCCACGGCAGGCGCTCGATGACCAGGTCGGCGCGATCCTGCGACGGTACGACGACCCGGAGATGGTGGCCGCCGCGCTGCGCACGCTACGGCGCCAAGAGCGGCTTCGTCTCGCGTTGAACGCGATCATCCGCACTCCCGACGTCGCCCGGCTGGGTGTGGGGCTTGCGGATGTCGACGAGGCGGTCATCTCCGGTGCGCTCGCGACCGCGATGCGGGTGGCCGGCGGGCCCGGCCTCGAGTTCGGCGTCGTCGCCATGGGGCGGCTCGGCGGGCGCGAGGTGGGGTTCGGGTCGGACGCCGACGTGCTGTACGTGTACCGGGGGGCGGGGGAGGGCGACGACTCCGCTCCGACGGCGAGCCGGGTGGCGACGACACTCGTCGGGTTGTGCGCGGACCCGGTCATCCCGTTCGACCTCGACGCCGGGTTGCGGCCGGAGGGTCGCTCGGGCCCGCTGGCGCGCAGCGTAGAGGCTTACCGCGCGTATTACACCCGCTGGTCGGCGACCTGGGAGGCGCAGGCGCTGCTGCGGGCGAGGCCGATCGCCGGGCCGGCCGACCTCCTGACGGAGTTCGTTGCGATGGCTGACCAGGTGCGCTACCCAGGTGGCTTCACGGAGGAGTCGGCCCGCGATGTCAAACGGGTGAAGGCGCGTGTCGAGGCCGAGCGCCTGCCGCACGGCGCCGACCCGCGCCGTCATATCAAGCTGGGGCGGGGCTCGCTGAGTGACGTCGAGTGGCTCGTGCAACTGCGGCAGCTGGAGCATGCCGCCGACGTGCCCGCGCTTCGCACCACCTCCACGCTCGCCGCGCTGTCAGCCTGTGTCGCGGCCGGCCTCATCGAGGAGTCTGATGCGGGCGTGCTGCGTGACTCGTGGCTGTTGTGCTCCAGGCTGCGCTCCGCCCTCGTCCTCTGGGGTGCTGACGCCGACACGCTGCCGGCCGACCGGGAACGCCTGGAGCCGGTCGCCCGGCTGATGGGGTATGGCTCGCACGCTGCTTCCGTGCTCGAGGAGGCGTACCTCCAGGCGACCCGCCGCGCGCGGGGCGTGTTCGAAAGACTGTTCTATGGCCCCGAACCGCCCTCGGCAGAGTGACCGGCCTGGGCCTGGGCTGCGCCTCACCCGCTTAGCCGGGACGCCCTGCACCGCGCGTCCAGTTGTGCCTACAGCCGAATGTCGAGTGGACCGCTAAGAGGAACCATCATCGGATCGGGACCACCGTCAAACGCGCCCTCCTGTCCCTCCTAGCTGGTGGGTGAGGGCGATGAGTTATCGTGAGGCAGTGCTCACGCGCCTTGAGC
>DASTNL010000201.1:0-4740 GCA_035720905.1 Microbacteriaceae bacterium | reverse complement strand
GGCGCATTGGCCGTGGAAGATACCGTAGTGCTCGTCACAGATTCCATTATGGGGGATAGGCCTCCCGGCGGTCACCACCGCCCCGCCAGCCGGGGCGGAAAAAATACGGGCACAGAGGGCTCTTGCGAGGGCCGCAGGCGGCTCGCCGGAGCGCCGATAAGATGAGCGTCATGCCCGATTCCGTCACCTGGCCATCGCTCCTTGGAACACTCCTAGAGAAAAAGGACCTGAGCGTCTCCGAGGCGGCATGGGCCATGGACCAGACGATGAGCGGGCAGGTCACCGACGCGGAACTCGCCGGCTTCCTCGTGGCCCTGCGAGCCAAGGGCGAGACGGTGAACGAGGTCGTCGGCTTCCGCGACGCGATCTTGAGCCACGCGCTGCCGCTTGCAGTCGACCCCGTGGCGTTGGACATCGTCGGCACAGGCGGCGACCGGTTCGGCACCGTCAACATCTCGACGATGGCCGCGATCGTCGCCGCCGGCGCGGGCGTACCGGTCTTGAAGCACGGTAACCGTGCCGCCAGCTCCCGTTCCGGCTCCTCCGACGTTTTGTCGGCACTCGGCGTCGACCTCACTCTCAGCCCGGAGCGCGTCGCCGAGGTCTTCCGCCAGACGGGCATCTCCTTCGTCTACGCCTCGAAGTTCCACCCGGGCTTCGGCCACGCGGGGGGAGTACGGCACGAGCTCGGCGTGCCCACCGTGTTCAACTTTCTCGGCCCGCTCTGCAACCCGGCCCGCCCCGAGGCCTCCGCGGTAGGCGTCTCACGGCTGGATCGCATTCCGCTCATGGTCGGCGTCTTCCAGACCCGGGGCGCCTCGGCGCTCGTCTTCCGCGGCGACGACGGGCTCGACGAGCTGACAACGACCGGGCACAGCCACGTCTGGGAGGTCACCCGCGGCTCGGTCACCGAACACGACCTCGACCCACGCGACCTGGACATCCCCCTCGCCCACATCGACGACCTGCGGGGCGGCGAGGCCGCCGAGAACGCCGCCGCCGTCCGCGCTGTCTTGGCGGGGGAGAAGGGGCCGGTGCGCGACATCGTCATCCTGAACGCGGCCGCCGGCCTCGTCGCCTTCGACCTGGTGGGCGAGCCGGAAGAGACCAGGCTCTCCATCGTCGACCGCTTCCGCCGAAAGATGGCGATCGCCGCCCAATCCATCGACTCGGGTGCGGCCCAGGCGAAACTCGAACGCTGGGTCGCGGCGACCCACTGACCTCCGCCCCCGCCTCTTACCCGCTTAGCCTCAGGGGAGGAAGAGTGCCTCGATGGGTTTGTCGAAGAGGCCAGAGATGCGGAACGCGAGGGGGAGCGAGGGGTCGTAACGGCCCGTCTCGAGGGCGACCACGGTCTGGCGCGAAACACCCAGATGCTCGGCCAGCACCGCTTGGGTCCAGCCGCGCTCTTCCCTCTCGGCACGGATCAGGTTCTTCATCGGGCGGCACGCCTCAGGCCTGGGGCGCGCCGACGAGGAGGTTGGTGAACTCCCAGGCGAGGATCCCGGCGAGCGCCACGGGCCATCCGCCGTTCGGAACGTCGAACCCTGCCGCGCCGAGTGTGCCCACGGTGAGGGCGGCGAAGACCGCGACGGTGAAGCCGACCGCCAGGCCCGGGAAGAACAGCTTGACCTGGTATTCATCCATCTGGCGCACGCGAAGCACGATGACCGCGACAACCCACGCCATGAAGAACAACGGCAGTATGGCCCAGACGACCCGCCACGGGCCGGCCTCGTGGCCCCACTGGTAGAGCGCGGCGCTCGTCAGTAGGTAACAGCCTGTACCGATCCAGAGGCGTACACGAAAGACGCGCCGACGGCGCAGCTCGGTCGAAGACTCAGCCCCGGAGTCAAGGTCGCTTGTCATTCTCTCACTATGAGTGAGTAGGCACGTGGAGTCAAGGAAGCTTGTCATCGTTGCGCCGGTAACGAGATGAACGCGGGGACCCCGATCGAGGTATTAGCCGCACTTAATAAGCACGACACCGACCGGCTGCCCGCCATGGCGAAGCCGGGCATCGTGATTCATTATTCAGAACTCGCAGAGCCGTTCGTGAGCCGCGAGAGCTGGCTGCGTGGGTTAGAAGACCGGGAGGGAGGCCTTCCCTGTCGCCGCCGCTTGAGGCCGCGCCGGATGCAACCGGCCGATCACGGTGCGGCCTCACGCCGCGTCGAAGCTCACGTTCCCCGCGTCGTCGACGTGCCAGGCCGGATTGTGCGCGATCTCCCAGACCACGCCGTTCGGATCGGCGACGTGGGCGTGGAAGATGCCACCGAAGGCGCCTTCTTGGGGAGGCTTCACGAGGGTGCCGCCCGCGGCGATAAGAGAGGCCACGGTCGTACCCACCTCGTCTCGGCTGGCGACGTTGTGCGAGAGCGTCACGCCGATGACGCCCGTCGTGGAGCCGCTACGCGGGAGATCTTCGTTGAACTTGCGGGCGTCGAACAGGCCAAGCATGAGGCCCGGCGCGACCTGAAAGAACAAGATCTCACCGGGCGCGTCGTAGAGCGGCGTCCAGCCGAGCCCGTCGCAATAAAAGCCGCGCGCCGCACCGAGGTCGCCGGTCGCGAGGGTGAGGAAGTGCAGGCGTTGGTCCATCGCTCCAGTCTCGCAAGAACCCCGCCAGCCGGTCGAGAGGAGATTCAAAACTGACATAATGTACATTATCGGTCACATTTCGTTCGGACGATCGCGCGCTGCGCGCCGTCCGGCGACTCAGCGCGGCACGACGGTCACTGCGCAACGTATGCCGGGGGCACGGCTGATGCGGGAGTCGGCCGTCACGAGGCGGCAACGTAACGCCTCGGCGAGCGCGACGTAGCCCGCGTCGTAGGCAGAGAGATTGTCGCGCAGATCCCAAATGCGGCCAAGAAGCCCGTTCAGGGCGTACCTGGTGAGGCCGAGCCTGCGCCAGACGTCGAGGGCCGCCCAGCCGTCGCCCATCGCGACGCCGCCGGACCGCACGTGCCGCCGCAGCCCGCTGGCGACCTCGGAGTCGACAAGGTAGGGCGAATGCAGGTCTTCCGTCGCGACGAGACCCCGGGCAGGGCCGTCATTCAGGAGCGCCGACAGGGCCGCCGAGGCGTCGAGAACGATCATCTGCCGTCTCTGCCCCGCTCGACCCCCGCGACGATCTCCTCCGTCTGCACCCCGAGGTCGGGAAGAATTCCGAGGAGATCAGGGTTGTCGGCCCGGCGGGACAGCTCCGTCAACTCCCGTACGGCAAAGGCACTGACGGAGGTTCCCGCCTCCTCCGCAAGCCGCCGAAGGCGTCCCACGACCTCCTCGGGAACGCCACGCAGATACAAGGTCCTCATGTCGCACAATGATAGCACTTATATCGCTTAATGCTAGAGTTAGAATCCCCCACTTCGTCGCAGGCCGTCAGCGGTTGGCCCCATGGGACCAGCGGATGCCGAGGAAGGCGAACACGACGATGTAGCCGACGCAGGCGGCGAGACGAACGCGAGCCCGAGCCCTGGGCGGGTGACGCGTCCCCATGCGGTCACGCCATCTTCCCTCACGCCCCTATCACTCACGCACTCACGGATGTCACTTCCCGTCAAACCGATGAAGACATCTTCCAAGGTTGGGGCGCCGTGCGCGGCGGCGAGCACCCGGGGGTCGTCTCGATGCCGTTCGACCAACTCGTCGGGCGCGCCGATGGTGAGGAGCCGGCCGTGGTCGATGATCGCCACGCGGTCGCATACGGCCTAGGCCTCCTCCATCGAATGTGCGGTGAGGAGGATGCCGTGGCGGTGAGCAGCGCGAGGCGCTGCTGCTGGCCGCCGGAGAGCTGCCTGAAGTGCCGGCCGGACTCGTTCTCGAGCCCCCGCGCACGCAACTCCCCCGACGAGGCGACGGAGGGCGGTCAGGAGGCGAAGCCGCTCGTGTCGCCGACGAGGCGAATGTTGTCGGGCGGCACCGGCTCGGTCACAGCCGCAACCACCTCAGCCGCGAACTCGGCGACGTTGTACAGCCGGCCCGCCGCCTTACGGCGCGACTCGATGGCACCCGGGTTGATGCGCTCCAGGAGCTTCGCGGTGATGGTTCCCTCTATCATGTCGCCGGAGACAACGACGAAGCCGATACCCCGCGCCGCGAGGTCCGGCAGCTCGGCGCGCAGGGCGTCTTCGCCGGCACGTTTGCTGCGGGCCACCGCGTCATACTCCGGCATGGTCTTAGCGACCCGAATGAAATGCGCCTGATGGCTGGTCACGAAGACCACGCGCGAGCCTGCCGGCATGGTCGGCACGGCGGCGCGGAGTATGCCCAGCTGCGCGTCGCGGTTCAGGCGCAGCGCGTAGTCGGGGCCGCGGTCGCCTTCCATGCCTCCGGAGGCATTCAAGACGAGGACGTCGATGCCGCCCCACGCGTCGGTCACCGTGCCGAGCATCGCCCGAACGGCCTCGGCGTCGGTCAGGTCGGCCGAGATCGCGACCGCCTCTCCCCCGGCCGCTGCGATGTCGGCGACGACCTTGTCGGCGCGCGGTTTTTTGGCACGATAGTTCACCGCCACCTTCGCCCCCAGGCCGGCCAGGAGGCGCGCGGTGTCGGCACCGACACCCCGCGACGCCCCCGTGACGAGGGCGCGTCTGCCTGCCAGCGGCAGGGTCTGTTCGGGCTGAGACATGACGTTCCTCGTCTTTCGGCACCCCGGGTGGGCGCGCAACGAGACTACCAAGCGGGCAGGCACTCCCCCGCCCCGCCCGGCGCGTCTCGGGCGCCTGGCCGGAC
>DASTNL010000200.1:0-15317 GCA_035720905.1 Microbacteriaceae bacterium | reverse complement strand
AAATGAGGGCCACTTTCCCGTCTAACCGTCCCATAGTTGCGTCTCCTCCTTGAGGCTCTTCACGCCCGGGTCGTGTCACCCGTGGCACAGGCGCCGAGACCGCGATACTCACACGTCTCGACGGTCACACGATAGCATGCGTGATCATACTGTCATACGATAATATGCCAACTTAAGACACCTTTTGGGCTCGGTGCACGAGCCCGGCAGCGGCCGCCGCCTGCCGCTCGACCGACGATCGGCCTGCACCAAGGCCAGCACAGACCCCCCCGGGCCGGCGCCCATCAACCCCGGCGCCTCGCCGCCACATCACGGAAAGTGCTCGACGCCCGAGGCCTCGAACGGGAGGGCCGCCGGACAGACCCCGGTATAGCCCAACATGACTTATCGTCATACAATCGTACAGTAGGCTGAACGACACGGGCACGGCCGGCACAGCACGTGCACCACGGGCGCGGCCCAGCACAGCAGCGCACACACCAAGGAAATCCCGCACGAGGTCTCACCGACGACACCGACACCGGAGATCAGGCGTGACGACACCGTCCGACACAGCGAAACACCCGAACACAAGGAAGTGAACGACATGAAGAAGATCGCACTGGCGAGCATTGCGGCGCTCGCCGCCCTGGCTCTCGCCGGATGTTCTGGCGGAGGCGGCAGCACCGGCAGCAGCAGTGGCGGAGGTGGTGGCACCATTCTGGTCGGTGGCATCGCCGGCACCACCGGCGCCTATGGCACGACCGGGCAAGCGGCGTTCAACGGCGCCGAACTGGCCATCGACGAGATCAACAGCGCCGGAACGGTTCTCGGCAAGAAGCTGAAGTTCCAAGGTTATGACGACGGCGCCGACGCCACCAAGGCCTCCCAGCTGTTCAGCAAGCTGCAAAGCCAGGGGGCGGTCGCGATTCTCGGCTCGCCTGACCAAGGCCCGACGGTTGCGGCGCTGGCCGACCAGAAGAAGTTCCCGGTGCTCGGCCCCGTTGATGACGGTGGCCTGTCGGTATACCCGAAGGGCCCCGACTCCGACCCCTACGCCTGGGCATGGAGCACCAGCCTCAACACGTTTGCTTGGGGTCAGAAGCTCGGCGAATACGCACTGAAGAACTGCACCGGGCTCGCCGTGCTGCACGACCCGAGCGGATACGGCATGGGCGGTCTCGCCGGAATCCAGCTGGCCTACAAGGCAGCCAACAAGAAGCTCGCGCTCACCGAGACGATCACGGAGAACTGGTCGACCGGTGCCACCGTCGGGCTGAAGTCGGAGATCAGCAAGATCAAGAAATCCGGCGCCGACTGCGTCGACGTGTGGCTGACACCGCAAGACCAGGCATCGTTCATGCAAGAGGCCGAGACGGAAGGCGCTAACTTCACCTTCCTCGGCAACGACGAGACCTGCTCCGACACGACCTTCTCAGGGCTCGCGAAAAAGCAGGGTGACGGCATGATCTGCGCCTTGATCACGACGGACATGAACCCCAACGCGCGCCTGACCAAGTTCCGCGCGGACTACAAGAAGAAGTTCAACGTCGACGCGACCGCGTTCGCCGAACTGACCTACGACGCCGTATACATCCTCAAGAAGGCGATCGAAGAGGGCAAGTCGACCCAGCCGGAGTCGCTGCGCACGCAGCTGAACAAGATCACCGACTTCGACGGCCTGACCGGCAGCCTCACCTTCACCGAGAAACAACACACAACCCTCACCCCCGAACAGCTGACCGTCGTCAAGTACGACGCCGCGTCAGACGCCTGGGTTCCTGTGAGTTGACACGCGGTGAGCCCTCGGCCGTCTTCACCATGCGGCCGAGGGCCCGCCCACCGCGCCGTCGGTGCGGCGCACCACGAAAGCTCAAGGGAGAGGG
The DNA here is from genome assembly GCA_035720905.1 of Microbacteriaceae bacterium. GTDB lineage: Bacteria > Actinomycetota > Actinomycetes > Actinomycetales > Microbacteriaceae > DASTNL01. The sequence goes on along the minus strand of DASTNL010000200.1, from coordinate 13,452 downwards.
ATGCTTCAGGTCTTGCTCAGTGGCCTTGCCACCGGGGCGATATACGGCTTAGTCGCCATGGCCTTCGCCGTGGTCTTCTACGTGACCAAGGTGATCAATTTCGCCACCGGCCAGCTGTTGATGGTCTCCATCATGGCCGTTTCCGGTCTCGTCGCGATCGGGTTGCCGACGTTGATTGCGATCGTCGTCGGCCTCATACTCTCGACCGGGTTCGGCGTGGCCATCTACTACGGCGCCGTCGCACCGGTGCTCAAGGTGGATCGCACGGGCTTCGGCTGGCTCGTCAGCACCCTCGGCGTCGCCATCGTGCTGGCGTCGGTCGCGGCGATGATCTTCGGCCCGACCTCGAGAGCGTTCCCGCCGCTCTTCTACCACGAGAAGATTCGCTTCGGTGGCGCATCGACGACGTGGCAAGAGATGCTCGCCGTCATCGTGGCCGCGGTGGTGCTCGTCGCCTTCGAGCTCTTCCGCACCCGCACTCTTTTCGGCAAAGTGGGCATGGCGATCTCCGGTGACCCCGAGATGGCCTCGGCCGTCGGCGCGAACGCCACCGGCTACGCGGTCGTGGCGTTCGCCATCGGCGGCCTTCTCGCGGGGATCGCCGGCGTTCTCGTCGGCCCGATAACCTTCGCGAACCCGTATCTGGGCGACACGTACGGTATCGCAGGCTTCATCGCCTTGATGATCGGAGGGATCGACAAGCCGGCGGCGGCGATGGGCGGCGGCGTGCTGCTCGGCATCCTCTCGGTGGCCGCGAACACGTACATCAATTCCCAGGCCTCCGACTGGTTCCCGTTCGTCGTCGTCGTGGTCGTGTTGCTGATCACGCCGCACGGCCTGTTCTCGTCGGGCAACCTCTTCACGCGGCTCTCTCGCAGCCTCCGAGCCCGCCGAGCGAGCGTGGGGGTGCAGTCATGACGATGACGATGAGTCGGCGGCAAACACGACAGGGCGCACCCGCCCCCTCCGGCCGCAGCAGGCTGATGCGCGTCACGACACTCGCGATAACCCTCGCATACCTCCTCTCCATCAGCGGGGTCGCGCACGGCAACTTCTTCGCACAAAGCCTCTTCGTGACCGGCGGCGTCTACGCCGTGCTCGCCGTGAGCCTGGATCTCGTCGCGGGCATGACCGGGCTGTACTCGCTGGGACATGCGGGCCTCTTCGCCCTTGGCGCGTACGGCACGACCCTGCTCTACCACGCCGGCTGGAACATGTTCGTCTTGCTGCCGGTGGTGATCGTCGGTGTCGGGATCATCGGGGCAGTCCTCGGCACCCTCTCGCTGCGGGTCAGCGGCCTCTACTTCGCGATCATGACCTTCATCTTCTCGCTCGTGGTCACGGTCGTGCTCACCGACTTCTCGTTCACGGGCGGGCTCAACGGAATCGCGGGCCCGTCTCTGCCCGACTTTCCACAATCCGTCTCCTTCCTCGGCTCATCGTTGGTCTGGTGCGTAGGCCTCGTCCTCCTGGCCGCGGTCGTCGTCGTGTGGAGCATCAGGGCCTCGGCGATGTATCCCGTTCTTCTGGCGATCCGCGACGCGGAACCGTTCGCGGCGGCGAACGGCGTGCGCACCGCGGCCACCAAGGTGGGCGTCTTCGCCCTCTCGGCGGGGCTCGCCGCGATGGCGGGATGGGCGTTCTCGTTCACCGGCTACATCTCGCCCGGCCAGTTCACGTGGACGATGTCGGTGAACATCCTCGTCATGGTGATCTTCGGCGGCATCAACACCCGGGTCGGCCCGCTCATCGGGGCGGCGTTCGTGAGTGCCTTCCCCGTGGTCGTCGCCATCGATCCGCTCGTGCAAGAAGCTATCTTCGGCCTGATCTTCCTGCTCGTCATCGTGCTTTTCCCCGGCGGTGTGATGGGGTTGGCAGGTTGGCTCTGGAGGCGCTTCGTGAGACGCCGACCGGAAAAGACGCCGGCGGTAGGCGACGCTCGGGCGGGGCAAGGCCGTCTCGACACCGCCGGCCCGAGCGTGACGAACACGCCGCCACCCGTCGGGCATGCCCTCGAATGCCAGGGAATCCAGTTTGCCTATATTAAAGGGAACACCGTCGTCGACGGGGTGGATCTGCGCGTGCGGCGCGGCACCATCCACGGGCTGATCGGGCCGAACGGATCGGGCAAGAGCACTCTCGTCAATCTCATCTCTGGGGCGCTTCAGCCAGAGTCGGGCACGATCACGATAGGTGGGCGGCGCGTCGACGGCCTGCCCGCCTACCGGCGGCCGAGGTTCGGGCTGTTGCGCACCTTCCAGACCGCGGTGCTCGCTGACGAGCTCTCGATTCGTGAGAGCGTCACGATCGGCCTGTATCATCGCATTCCGCGGATCGCCGTGCGCTCTATGATCTGGCCGCTCCTGCCGACGGCGTTACGCGATCATCGGCGCATGCGGGCCGAGGCGGGCGCGGCGATAAGCGACGCCGGGCTCGCCGCCAGCTGGAATTCCGTGCGCGTGGCCGACGTGCCGCACGGGGTCGAACAGTTGACGCAGCTCGCGGCGGCCTGTGTCGGCGGGCCAGACATCCTCATCCTCGACGAGCCGCTCGCCGGCCTCTCTCCGAGCGAGGTCGCCCAGGTGACGGACATCGTCGGCAACTTACGCTCACGTGGCGTGACGATGGTGATCGTCGAGCACCAGACACAGTTCATCTTCGACGTCTGCGACGACGTGACGGTGCTCGCGGCGGGCAAGCTGGTGGCGAGCGGCCCGGCCGACGAGGTTCGGCAGAACGAACGAGTGCGAGAGGTGTATCTGGGCCAATGAACGAGCACACGTCTGAAGCACTGAACGTCACGGGGCTCTTTGCAGGATACGGCCGATTCGACGTCGTCCACGACGTCGCGCTGAACGTCGCAAAGGGTCACGCGGTCGCCCTGCTCGGGCCGAACGGAGCGGGCAAGACGACGGTTCTGCGCGCCATCATGGGCATGTTGAAACACCGGAGGGGCACGATCGTCGTTGACGGCGTCGACGTCTCGGCGATGCCGACCCACAAGGTCGCCCGCGGGCACGTCGCCCTCGTCCCCGAAGGAAGGCGACTGTTCCTCGGCCAGAGCGTCGAAGACAACCTGCGCCTCGGCGGCTTGCACCTGCACCGCGACAAGGAGCGCACGGAGGAGCTTCTGCAATCGGTCTTCGACCTCTTCCCCGTGGTGGAGCGATACCGGTCGCGGCCGGCGACCGCCATGAGCGGCGGGGAACAACAGATGGTCGCGATCGGCCGCATGATGATGAGCGCGCCGTCACTCATGCTGCTTGACGAGCCGTCGTTGGGCCTCGCGCCGCTCGCGATCCAAGACATGGCGAACGCGCTGATCGCGCTGCGTGAGCGAGGCCAATCCATCCTGCTCGTCGAGCAGCGCGTCGACCTCGCGCTACAGGTCTGCGACCACGTCTACGTGTTGAGCGGCGGCCGCATCGTCAGGCAGAGCGCCGCGAGCGAGGTGGATTCCCAAGGGCGTGAGTTGATCGACGCGTACCTCGGCTAGGGGCGCCGAACCGAACTCTTGACCGACCACCCGCCGGCCGGGTCGATCATTCCTCGGGGTCGGCGCCAGAGCCGTCGGCCTCGCCACCGCTCGCCTCGCGGCCGCCCCCGCCAGGGCCGCCGCCGGTCGCCTCGCCGTGCGGTGTGCCGTCGGCGCCGCGAGCCTCCCCGTCCTGCGGCCGCCAGCGTGACGTACGGCTCGCCGGGCGCGCGCGGCGCGTCGTGAAGAGCACGACGACCACGGCGATGACGGCCAGCGCGACGATGGTGCCCGCGACACCCAGGACGATGCCGAAGGGCAGGCCGGCGGAGCCGGAGGTGCCGGACACACCGCCCCCGGAGCGGCCTGCCGTAGCGGACGGGCTGGCGGCCCGGGCGGGGCCGGCGGCCTCGCAGGCCGGGCTCGAGGTGCCGGCCGCCTGGGTCGTGCCCGACGCCGGGCGGTAATGGAAGGTCGAGTTGCCCGAGACCACATGGCCGTCTGCCGAGACGATCTGGTACGAGACCTTGTAGTCGCCGGCCGGGCCGAGCACGACCGGAACGCTAACCTCGCGCCCCTTCGTCACCGTGCAACCCGTCGCGAAGTACCGGGTCGCCCCCTGGGATGTGTGCGTGACCTGCAGAAGGGAGGTATGAGAGTCGCCAGAAAGATCGAGCACGAGGTCGTCGAAGGTGATCGACACCGTCGTCGGCGGCGTGGTCACTGTCGAGCCCGCGGCCGGTGACCAGCGCACCGGGTAGTCGTGGGCGCTGGCCGCGTCGGCCCCGCCGAGCACGAGGAACACCCCCGCCACCAAGGCGAGCATCGCGACGACGACCTTCCGGATCGGGCGACGCGAACGCGTCGCGGGACCCGGTCGGCGAACAGCCGACGAGACATTCACGGCCGGCCCGTCCCTGCCCGCCGGTGCGCGAGGCCGGCGAGGGCCACGACGAGGGCGATCGCGCCCAGCGCGAGGCCGCCTATACCGGAGCCGAGCGCCACCGCATCCACGGTCGTATTCCTGCCGGCGGCCACGTCGAGGGCGCTCGCCCCGTCGGCCCGCGGCGTCGCCGTCACCGTCGGGGCCCCGGCTGCGGACGACACGTCGCCGGGCGGCGCGTCAGTGATGTAGACGGTCGGCGCCGGGTGTTGCGGTTCGACGCCCGAGGCAGGCGTCGGCTCGGCCCAGTCGACGACGGTGCCATCGGAATACGTCTGGTGCGCAGGCAGCACGACCTTGCCCGTCTCGGGCACCGGGCCGGCACTGATGGTGAACTGCCGGAACTGGCCCGGCGCGATGCGTGCGGCCTTGCTCGTCGCCGTCCAGACGACTTTTGTCGCTGCCTCGGTGATGGTGGCGTTCTTCGTCTTCACGGGCGTCGCAAGCGTCGACGTGGTGACGCTCGTCGCCCAGCCCGCCACCGGCTCGTAAGAGACGGAACTGAACGGCGTGTCCTTCGGAAGGTCGACCTCGAGGCGCACCGTGCTCGCGGTGGCGGATTCCGTCGGCACACGGAATGTGAGCAGGGCATAGCCGCCGGGAGTGGCCGTGTCGGGGCTCACCCGCACGTGTGCGCTGGCAGAGAGCGGGCCGGCGAGCGCCAGCGCCAGGCCTGCCACCATCGCGGCCGCCAGCCTCGTGACGCGGCCCGGCGTGCCGCCCACGACACCACGTTCGCGAGACACGCGGCGCCCGCGTCGCAGGGCCCGGCCGACTCCCGCGCACACGGTCCGCCAGAGCTTCTCTCGCACGCGCCCGCGGCGCGAACCATCCGACCCGAACGTAGGCATACGGAGGACCTCCCGTTTCTGGCTCGCTCCACACGACCCATACGGCGACGCTCGCGCGCGACACCGACCACTCACGGCACCGGGCTTGCTCCGCCGGCGGTGCCCCGACAAGACGCCCGAGGCACGACCCTCATAGCGTCTTCACACTCTACCCATTGTAGAGAGATGTCGCGACCCCTGTGCCGCGGCAGGCCCGAGCATCGAGCACGGCCGCACCCGCATCGCAGGCCCGCCGCAACTCTCTTCGTCGACCGCGACGCGTCGGGCCTCACCCGCTCTTCACTCGGTCTCGTCGTGGATCTGCGGCAGGGTGGAGCCCTTCGGGCGCAGGGGCAGGCGGATGGTGAATGTGCTGCCGAGACCCGGCGTGCTCCTCACGCGGATGGTTCCGCCGTGCGCCTGGGTGACCGTGCGTGCGATCGCCAGCCCGATGCCGTGCCCGCCGATCGAACCGCCACGCAGGCTGGGCGTGCGGTAGAAGCGGTCGAAGACCCGGTGCTGGTCGGCCGGATCGATGCCGATGCCGGTGTCGGTGACTGTGATGACCGCCTCGTCGCCCTCCCGGTCTAGGGCGAACGTGACACTGCCGCCTTCCGGCGTGTATTTCACGGCGTTCGAGAGCACGTTGTCGAACACCTGGCGCAGCCGTAACGGGTCGGCCCGCCCCAACAGCGACGTGTCGGGCAGCCTGGTGTGCAAGGCGACACCCGCCCGGTCGGCGATCGGCCGCACCGCATGGGCGGCCTGGCCTGCGAGGGCGGCGAGATCGGTCGGGGTGAGCACGAGCGCGCCGCGGCGCAGGCCCACGCTCGAGAATCGCTCGAGAAGCCCGGCCAACTGGCTCATGCTGCGCTGGGCGATCGTGAACTCGTCGGCGATGCCCAACCGTTCGATGTCGTGGTCCTCGGCGATCAGGTCGAGGTAGCCCATCGCCGCGGTCAGCGGGGTGCGCAGCTCGTGCGAGAGCGCGGAGACGTAGTCGGCCTGCTCCTCGGTCAAGAGCACCGTCTCGGTCACATCGTAGACGAGCATGGCGGTGCCCAGCGCCTGACCGTCGGGCCGCTGGATCGTGTGCGCCTCGGTGATGATCGCACGCTGCCGCTCGGCCTCGCTCGGATGCCCTACCCAGTAGACGACGCCACGGCCGTGCCCCGCGAGCGCCTCGGTGAGGATGTTCCGGCCGCGTTTAACGGGTGTGTGCCGATCGGCCGCGTACACCTGCTCGGCCAGGCCCGTGGCGGGGTCATAGCCGGCCAGGGCCAGCACCTCACGCACCATGCGGTTACGTAGCCGCGGATGCCCGGCCGTGTCGAAGAACAGCACCGCCACGTTCAAGGAATCGGCGATCTCTTGCACCAGCCGGCCGTAATCCGCCGGCCCGTACGGCTCCTTCTCGGCAAGGCCGCGCACCGCGCACACCCGCACCCGGTCGACGAGGGCTTCCGCGTCGACCGGCTCCGGCAGAAAGTCGAGGCCGGGGCGCGACAGGTCGTCGTAGTCCAGCTGCCGCGTCAGCGGGCCGACAACCAACGTCGGCCCCTCCTGCGGCAATGCCTCGAGGCCGACCACCACCCGCACCTCTTGCAGACACGACTTCTCGGCCAGCATCGTCATGACCCGCCGCGTCTCGAACTCGTCTGCGACGACGATCGTCACGACGCCGATCGACGGGAAGAGCGCACGAGACGCCCGAGGCTCACCCACAGCATCCACCGCATTCATCCGGCCCTCCATGGCGCGCCGCGCGCCGGCCGCGAACCCCGCGCCGCCGCCGCGTCGATACCGCTCTATCGGCGTGCCGCCCTGGAAGGTGAGCGTGTCGGTGGGGGCGCCGGCCGCGGCCAGGGCCCGAACGCCGCCTCACCCGGTGACCTGCCGCGGCTCACGAATCCACAGCGACAGCAGCCAGCAGGCGGCGGGCACGACGATCAGAACAAGAATCGCCCCTTCGAGCCCGATCGCCTCTGCCAACGCGCCGATCGCCGGGGCGGCGAGGCCCCCGATGCTGATCGACAGCCCGAGCGTCACCCCGCTCGCCGTGCCGATGCGGGTGGGCAGATAATCTTGCCCGAGCGTCACCTGCAACGAGAACGGCAGGAACAAGACGATGCCCGAGGCCGCGATGAAGAAGAAGACGAACGCGCCGGGAGCGAGGCCGATGCCGGCCAGAGCCGGCACGGAGAGCAGGTACGACAGCCGCAAGATGCGCACGCGCTCCCACCGCCTCGCCAGAAAGCCCCCCGCGAGGGTGCCGACCGCGCCGCAGCCGAAATACAGCACGAGCGCGACCTGCCCCTCGAACTGGCCGTGCGCATGCAGATGCTCGATGACCCACAGGGCGAGAAAGGTGTTGAGGGCGAACCCCACGATGGAGCGGCCTGTGACGATGACCGCGAGCAGGCTGAACTGTCTCCAGTCGTCTTCGAGGCCCGCCAACGCTCCGGCAGCGAAGACCTGTGCCTTGCTGGCAAGCGGCCGCAGGAGCAGCGCGAGGGCCACGCCTGCCACCACGGCGGGAATGATGAGTAGCGGCGTCGCCGGAAGGCCGAACGCCGAGACGACGGGGGCGACCACGATCGGCCCGAGAGCGAAGCCGACGTTGCCGCCCAGCGAATACCAGCTCATGCCGACATGGCTGCCGTCGGAGGCGGCGCGGGCCAAGCGGGTCGATTCCGGATGGTAGGAGGCGACGCCGACCCCAGAGAGCGCGATGGCGCACCAGGTCCACAGATAGGAGTCGACGAGCCCGGAGAGCGCGATGCCGAGGCCCGCCACAGAGAGCCCCGCAGGCACGAGCCACGGCATGGGATGCCGGTCGGTGAGCAGCCCGAAGAGCGGCTGCACCACGGAGGAGAGCAGGGTGGCCGCAAGCGTGATGCCGGCCGCCGCCACGTACCCGTAATGCCGCTCGGCGACGAAGAACGGCAGCATCGCCGGCACGGCGCCTTGATAAAGGTCGTCGAACAGGTGGCTGGCGACCATGGCGGCGACTCGCCAACCGCTCGCCCGGTGGACACGCGGCGGTGCCCCGGGGGTAGGGCGGTGCGATGTGCCGCCCGCATGGTCGGGCATGTGCAAGATCTCGGACACAAGCATCGCCTCGTGAACAACATTGCCATACCGGTGGGGTGGCCGATATCGCGGGCGGACGGCGGCGACTGGCCCGCGGGCAGCTCTGCCCTGTGCAGGAACCCGGCGTGGCGGACGGGGGCTATGCCGCAGCCCGGCCCGGGGCCCGGCCGATTCTCAGGCGAGAAGCCGCAGCAGCCGCGCGACCTCTGCGGCGACGACGGTGCGGGCGGGGGCGACATATTTGCGCGGGTCGACGACGTCGGGGTCGGGGCCCAAAACCCGCCGGATCTCCCCGGTGAAGAGCTTGTTCAGATGGGTCGAAATGTTCACCTTCGTCATGCCGGCCGCGACCGCTTTCGCAAGGTCGCCGTCGGGCACCCCGGAGGAGCCGTGCAAGACGAGGGGCACGGCGACGGCGGCGGCTATTCGGGAGATGAGATCGTGGTCGACGCTCGCGGTGCGGGAGGTCATCGCGTGCGACGTGCCGACGGCGACGGCGAGCGCATCCACCCCCGTCGCCAGAGCGAACTGCGCCGCCTCGCCGGGTCTCGTGCGCACGCCGGGCGCATGCACGCCGTCTTTGCCGCCGACCTCGCCGATCTCGGCCTCGACGCTGACGCCGCGGGCGTGGCACGCCCGCACGACGGCCGCGGTGGCGGCGACGTTCTCGTCATAGGGCAGCTTCGAGCCGTCGAACATGACGCTGTCGACCCCGGCCGCTAGTCCCTCCTCGACGAGGCGGCGGTCGGTGATGTGGTCGAGATGCACGAAGACCGGCACCGGGCAGGAGGCCGCCAGCTCGCGGCACGAGGCGACGATGGGGCGCAGCGCGCCGTGGTAGCGGACGCAGTTCTCGCTGATCTGCAGCAAGGTCGGCAACCCGGCCTCCGCCGCCCCGGCGACGATTGCCTCGGCGTGCTCCAGGAGCACGACGTTGAACGCGCCGACGCCGTGCCGGTCTGCAGCCAAGGCCCGCAACAGCTCCGTGACGGGGCGCGGCGGCAGGGCCTCGGCCCGCGTTCCGACCTCGCCCGGCAAGCCCATGCCGGCCGTGGCGGCAGCCGGCACGGCCAGATCGCCCTGCGCCTCTCCTGGATTCGGTGTCACGATCAGACCTTCCTTCCTGTCGCGGCTTCAGCCGCAGCCACACGAATTCTCGTCTCGGCCTGCGCCCACACGCCCGGGCCGGCCCCGAACGCCGCATTCGCCGGCCTGCGGCGCCGCGTGGCGTTCGGATTCACCGGCCGGGAGCCGGTCCCGGTGTTCGGGCTCACCGGCGGGGCCCACCCAAGGCCTCGACGTAGGCGTCGAAGTCGGCCGTGTCGATGACGCCGGCGACCGGCTGACGCACGGCGGCGGCGCCTGCGGCCCCGGCCCACCGGGCGGCCGCCTCGAGCGGATACCCACGAACGAGCGCCGCGACGAGGCCCGCAGCGGCGGCGTCGCCGGCACCCGTCGGGTTGCCGGTCACCCCCGGCACGGCGGGTACCAGGGCACGAGCCTCGCCATCGAAGACGAGCAACCCCTCCGCCCCGCGTGACACGACGAGCCGCCCCGCCCCACAACGTCGCAACTGCGCGACCCCCGCCTCGAGAGTCGCGGCGCCGGTCGCGGCGAGGAGCTCCGCCTCATTCGGTTTGATGATGTCGGCTTCAGCCTCTGCCGAAGCCACGAGCGCCGGCCCCGAGCAGTCGACGAGCGACCGGGCGCCACGGGCACGGGCGGCCCGCACCCACCGGCCCACCAGGTCGCCCGGAGCGCCAGCCGGCAGGGAGCCGGAGACGACGAGGAAGGCGGCGCCCTCGCAGGCCTTGGCGACAGCGTCGGCCACCCGGTCCCATTCCTCGGCCGTGAGGCGTGGCCCGGGCTCGACGTACAGGGTGGGATGCCCCGCATCGGCGACAATGGCGACTGTCTGTCGGGTGAGACCCCCGATCGGCACCACGTCGATCGCGCCGACTGCCGGGTCGCGGGACAACTCTGCGCGCAGCCACGAGCCCGCGTCACCACCCGCGGGCAGCACGCTGCGGGCCTCGACGCCGAGGGCGGTGAGCACGTGGGCGACGTTCAGGCCCTTGCCACCGGCACGGCGCACGACCCGCTGCACCCTGTTCGTCTCGCCCGGCTTGTTCACCGCCAGGCCATACGTGACGTCGACGGCCGGATTGGCCGTGACGATGACGACATGCCCGCTCACCTGGCCTCCCCCGCGTCTTCGGTTCCCCCGGTCGGCACGTCTGCTCCGACCCCCTCGGCGGCGCCATGCCGGCCGACCCCGCGAGGACCCGCGCCGACGAGATCGCCGGCGAGGAGTATCGCACCGACCATCGCGGCCCGGTCGCCGTGCACTGCGGCGCGCAGGCTGGGGACGACGATGCCGTCGACGCGCTCCGACACCGCGTCGCGCAGCGGGCGGAACAAGAGGTCTCCCGCCGCGCTGAGACCTCCGCCGACGACGATGACCTCCGGGTCGAGCGTGGCGGCGCTCCACGCGACCACGTCGGCGAGGACTTCGACGGCCTCCCGCCACGCGGCCACGGCCGCCGGGTCGCCGGCCCGAACCGCCTCCGCCACGGCCAGCGCGTTCGGCCGGCCGACACGCCGGGCGATGCCGGCGGCGGAGGCGACCTCTTCGACGCGGAGGCCGGCGCCGGGGCCGCGGCGCAGCACGATCTGGCCGACCTCGCCCGCGGCGGGGCCGAGCTCGAACGGCTCCCCGCCCCGGGTGTAGGCGGCCGAAATACCGGTGCCGACCGGCAAGAACATCGCCAGCCCGCGAAGGCCCGCCGCGGCGCCGGTGCGAGCCTCGGCCAGCGCGCCGGCACGCACATCGTGGCCGAACGCGACGGGCAGGCCCACCCGCTTCGCCACCATCTGTCGAATGGGGAGATCTTTCCAGCCGAGGTTGACGGCCAGGCGGCACACGCCCCGAGCGGCCTCGACGACGCCGGGCACCACGAGGCCCACCGCGGCCACGTCGAACCCTCGGCCCGTCGCGACACTCCGGGCCTGGCTGACCAGTTCTGCGACCGTCTGCGCGGTGCGCTCGCCGCCCGTGTCGCCGTGCGGCGTCGGCCGACGCCACCGACCCGCCCAGGCGCCGGCGGCGTCGACCAGAAGCGCCTTGATGCCGGTGCCGCCCACGTCGACGCCGAGAAGGCCCCGCCCAGTCACGAGGTGAGGATCACCGAGCGGGTCAGGTGGCGCGGGTGGTCGGGGTCGAGGCCGCGCTTCAGCGCGACGCCGATCGCGAAGCGCTGGGCGACGACGAGGCCGGCCATCGGGTCGAGGTCGTGATGCACGAACCGGGCGCCGGTCTCGCCCACCTGTGCCTCGAGGCCCTCAGGCGCGGGGCCCAGTGACCAGGTCAGGCGGCCGGGCTGCGCGATCGCGATCGGCCCGTGCCGGTAGTCCATCGCCGGGTACGACTCGGCCCAGAACTGCGCCGCCTCCCGGGTCTTCAACGCTGCCTCGAAGCTGAGGCCCACCGCGAGGCCCCGACCGATGAAGGCCACCTGTTCCGCGTCGAGCAACGGCTCGACATCCACCCGAAGCGCCTCGTCGGCCTGGTCTGCGAGCGAGGCTACGTCGTCGCCCAGGCCGGATCGCAAAAGCGCCAGCGTCGATGTCGCGAACCGGGTCTGCACGACGGAACGTTCGTCGGCGAAGGGCAGTGCCACCGTGTGGGTGGCGAGCGTCGTCACCGGGCTGTCGGCGACGCCAGTCACGACCGTGCTCTCCCGGCCGCCCAGTCCCTCGAGAAGGGCGATGATCTCGCTCGTCGTGCCGGAACGAGAGATCGCCACCACGCGGTCATAGGTGCGGGAGGCGGGGTACTCGGAGCCGGCGAACGCGTCGGTCAGGCCGAGGCCGGCGGATTCGCGGGCCGAGGCGTAACTCATCGCCATGAACCAGCTCGTGCCGCAGCCGACGACCGCGACCCGCTCCCCCGGTTGCGGCAGCATGGCGGCGACGTCAGGTGCCAGCGCGGCGACACGGCGCCACATCTCGGGCTGGGAGGCGATCTCACTCTCAACGAACGTGTTCACGGTCGGATACTCCTTATGACATGTCACCGGCCGCCCGGGCCGGCGTCTTCGATTGCGTCTTCGTCTGAGGCGGCCCCCGGCCGCCGGGCTACGGCGTCACCCCGGCACCCCTCGCCGCCGACCGTCCGCGCGGGCGAGCGCGGCGAGGTCTATGCCCTCCCCGAATTCGCGCGCGGCGTACGCGAGCGCGCCGAACACCGGGGAGGTGACGGGTGCGGTCACGGTGAAAGACCCGGCGTTCGTCAGGGCCGATCGGAACGACCCCAGAACCGGGCCGGCCCCGAACACACCGCCCGAATACGAGACCCGGATCGCCTCGCCTGCGGAGTACCCGAGCGCCATGGCGCTCGCCCGCGCAAGTCGAGCCAGCTCTCGCCCCGCCACACGCAAGATGTCGGCCGCGCCCTCGTCGCCCGCGAGGGCGGCCTCTGCCGCGGCCGGCGCGAGGGCGGCCACCCGGCGGCGCAGCTCGGGTGCTCCCGCGACGAATCGGGGCACCACCTCGAGGTCGGTGTCGCCGACCACCACCCGGGAGCGCACGATCTCGTACAAGGCGCCCCGCGGGGTGCGCCCGTCGCTCATGTGCGAGAAGAGAGCGAGGAGGCGCCGGCCGATCCAGAACGCCGACCCCTCGTCGCCGACGATCTCCCCCCAGCCACCGCACCGCGCCTCGCTGCCGGCGCGCCGGCCGTAGGCCATCGAGCCGGTGCCGGCGACGACGTTGACGCCGTCTGCGAGCCCCAGCGAGCCGGCCCAGCCGCACACCATGTCGTTCACGCACAGGCTTCGCCGGCCGCCCACGAGGTCGGCGCCGAGCCGGTCGAGCCGGGCCGTGTCTGCCGGGTTCTCCCCGTGACACGGCAGCCCGAAGACCGCCCCGGCAAGGTCGCCGACGCCGATGCCGGCCTGCCCAAGGCATTCTTCGAGGCCGACGCGCAACGTCTGCCGCACCGCGTCGAAGCCGTGGCTGACGTAGTCGCTCCCCGCGCCCTCCGCCGTGCCCACCAAGGCGCCGTCAGCCCTCGCGAGGGCGAACGCGGTCTTCGTACCCCCGCCGTCGAC
>DASTNL010000199.1:0-9904 GCA_035720905.1 Microbacteriaceae bacterium | reverse complement strand
GGATCCAGCGCATCAACGCAGCGAGCCGTCAGAACGGCCTCACCTACAACCGGTTCATCCAGGGCCTGAACCTGGCCGGTGTCGAGGTGGACCGTCGCATCCTGGCGGAATTGGCCGTGAACGAGCCCGCGACCTTCTCGGTGCTCGTCGAGACGGCCAAGAAGGCGCTGCCGGCCGACACGGTCGAGCAGGCAGCCTGAGACCCGCCGGTCTCACGACGAGGCCCGGGGCGCCAAAGCGCCGACCCGCGCGCACGCCGACCCTCCATCGGGGGCCGGCGTGCGTCGTCGTGCCCGCGAAGCCGCCGGCCGATGCTTGACGATCCGCACGCCCCGGCCGTGCGCGCGGCCGCACGACTGGCGGGCGGCCGCGGCCGCCGCCGCACGGGGCTCTTCCTCGCCGAAGGCCCGCAGGCGGTGCGGGAGGCTCTTCTGCACCGCCCCGACCTCGTCGAACGGGTCTACGCGACGGGAGCCGCACTGGCCGCGCACGACGACCTCGCCCGGCTCGTTGACACCGCGCGAGTAAGCCTCGCGGAGGCGTCGGAGCGGGTGGTTCAGGCACTGGCCGACACCGTCACGCCGCAGGGTGTCGTCGCCGTGTGCCGAATGCCGGCCCCCGGTATCGCCGACGTCTTCGCCGCGGGACCCCGCCTCCTCGTCGCCTTGCACGAGGTCCGCGACCCCGGCAATGCCGGCACCATCATCCGGGCCGCGGATGCGGCGGGTGCGGGCGGCGTCTTCCTCACCGCCCTCAGCGTCGACCCCTACAATCCGAAGGCGGTGCGCGCCGCCACAGGGTCCCATTTTCACCTGCCGGTCGTGACGGGCGTGGCCTTGGGCGACGTGCGGGAGCGGGCTGCCGCTGCCGGAATCCAGCTGATCGCGGCCGATGTCAAAGGCGACGACCTCCTGGTCGCACGCCGCGAGGGTGTCCTCGAGCGGCCCACCCTGTGGCTCTTCGGCAATGAGGCGCACGGCTTGGCCGACGAGCAACTCGCGGCCGCGGACCGGGTGTTGCGGCTGCCGATATACGGTCGGGCGGAATCCCTGAACCTCGCCACGGCGGCGGCCGTCTGCCTCTACGAGAGCGCTCTGGCCCTGCAAGGCTCCCGCTAAACTTGAGGACCGTGCCCGAAGCAACCGAAATAACCGAAGCCGTGCTCGGCCATGCCGTCGATGAAGCGCTGGCGGCGCTCGGCCAGGCGGGTGACTCGGCCGCCCTCAAGGCCGCCCGGGCCGCGCATCTGGCCGAGGGATCGCCTCTCGCGCTCCTCAGCATGGCGATGCGTCGGGTGCCGGCCGCCGAGAAGGCGGCGAAGGGCAGGCTCGTGGGTGCGGCGCGAGCCCGGGTGTCCCAGGCGTTCCAGGAGCGCCAGCAGGAGCTTGCAGAGGCCGAGGCGGCAGCGAGGCTTCGTGAGGAGGCGCTCGACGTCACCGCGGTGCCGCCGCGCCGCGCCGCGGGAGCGCGCCACCCGCTGCACGTTCTGCAAGAACGTATCGCCGACGTCTTCGTCGGCATGGGCTGGGAGGTCGCCGAAGGCCCCGAGGTGGAAAGCGAGTGGTACAACTTCGACGCCTTGAACTTCGACGCCGACCATCCGGCCCGCGCCATGCAAGACACGTTCTTCGTCGCACCTGCCGACTCGCATCTCGTCTTGCGCACCCACACCTCTCCGGTGCAGATCCGCGCGCTCCTCGCCTCCCCGCCGCCCGTCTACCGGGTGGCGCCGGGCCGCACATACCGCACCGACGAACTCGACGCCACACACACGCCGGTCTTCCACCAGGTGGAGGGGATCGCCGTCGACAAGGGCCTCACGATGGCGCACCTGCGCGGCACGCTCGACCACTTCGTCAAGGTGATCTTCGGCGACGAGGCGAGGGTGCGCTTGAGGCCGAACTACTTTCCGTTCACCGAGCCGAGCGCCGAGCTCGACCTGTGGCACCCTACGTTCCGCGACGGCCCGCGGTGGATCGAATGGGGCGGCTGCGGCATGGTTCACCCGAACGTGCTGCGTTCCGCAGGCATCGACCCCGACGTGTACACCGGCTTCGCCTTCGGCATGGGCGTCGAACGCGCCCTCATGTTCCGCAACGATGTGCCCGACATGCACGACATGATCGAGGGCGACATCCGGTTCAGCCAGCAATTCGGGATGGTGGTGTGATGCGCGTCCCACTCAGCTGGCTCGCCGAATACGTCGATCTGAAGCCCGGAACGACGCCGGAGGAGGTGCATGCCGCGCTCGTCTCGGTGGGTCTCGAAGAAGAGACCATCCACCGCTTCGGCGTCACCGGCCCGGTCGTCGTCGGCGAGGTGCTGGACTTCGCCGAGGAGCCGCAGAAGAACGGCAAGGTGATCCGCTGGTGCCGTGTGCGGGTCGCGCCCGAGGGCCAGAAGGCGGCCGACGGCGGTGCCGACGTGCGCGGCATCGTCTGCGGCGCGCACAACTTCGTCGCCGGCGACCGTGTCGTCGTGACCTTGCCGGGCGCGATCCTGCCCGGCCCGTTCCCCATCTCCGCCCGCACGACCTACGGCCACCTCTCCGACGGCATGATGGCCTCCGCCCGGGAACTCGGCCTCGGCTCCGACCACAGCGGCATCATCCGGTTGGGGCAGCTCGGCGTCGACGAGCCCGTCGGCGCCGACGTGATCGGCCCGCTCGGCCTCGACGACTGCGCCGTCGAGATCAACGTCACCCCCGACCGGGGCTACGCGTTCTCGGTGCGCGGGGTCGCCCGGGAGTATTCGCACGCCACCGGCGCCACGTTCCGCGACCCCGCCCTCCTTTACCCCGCGCCGCCGCCCGCGACCGGGCGGCGGGTGAGCCTTGCCGACGAGACGCCCCTGCGCGGCCGGCCCGGGGCCCGGGTCTTCACCACCCGCGTGGTGCGCGGCGTCGACCCCGAAAGGCCCACGCCTGCCTGGATGACGGCGCGACTCGTGTTGGCGGGCATCCGCCCGCGCTCGATCCTCGTCGACATCACCAACTACGTGATGCTGGAGACCGGCCAGCCGCTGCACGCCTACGACCTTGACCGTCTCGTCGGCGACATCACGGTGCGTCGCGCCGCGGCCGGCGAGCACTTGACGACGTTGGACGGCGCCGAACGGTCGCTCGACCCCGAAGATCTCGTCATCGCCGATGACGCGGGTGCCGTCGGCCTCGCCGGGGTCATGGGCGGCGCCCGCACCGAGATCGGCCCGGCTAGCCGAAACGTGCTCGTCGAGGCTGCCAACTTCGACCCCGTGTCGATCGCCCGCAGCGCCCGCCGGCACAAGCTGCCGAGCGAGGCGTCGAAACGCTTCGAGCGCGGCGTCGACCCGAAGGTCGCGGATACCGCCGGGTACCGGGCGGTGTGCCTCATCACCCGGCTGGCGGGCGGAAGCGAAGACGGCACCGGGTCGTTCTTCGACGACACCCGGCCGGCGGAGGCGATCCGCCTGCCCGACGGCTACGTCTCCGGCCTCATAGGCCTCGACTACACGGACGACGAGATCCGCGGCGCCCTCACCGCGATCGGCTGCCGGGTCGAGGGGGCCCCGAACGGCCTCGCCGTGACCGCGCCGACGTGGCGGCCCGACCTCGGCGCGCCATGCGACCTGGCGGAAGAGGTGGCGCGCATCGTCGGCTACGACCGCATCCCCTCCCTGCTACCCGTCGCGCCCCCCGGCCACGGCCTGACCCGCACCCAGCGGCTCTACCGCGCCGCCTCCGACGCTCTCGCCGCCGCCGGCCTGACCGAGGTGCTCTCCTACCCGTTCGTGACGGGCCGCGAGAACGCGCTCTACGGTTCCCCCGACGATGAGGCCCCGCGCGCCGTGGAGCTCGCCAACCCGATCGACAGCAAGGCGCCGCTCTTGCGCACCAGCCTCCTGCCGGGGCTGATCGGCATCGCCCGACGCAACCTCTCCCGCGGTTTCGTCGACCTGGCCCTCTACGAGAGCGGCCTCGTGTTCCGACCCGACGGCGACATGGCCCTCGGCAGCCGCACGCTGCCGCCGGGCGGTGCGCTGCCCGGCGCCGCGGTGCTCGAACGCTTGAACGCCGGCATCCCCGCGCAGCCGCGGCACCTCGCGGCGCTCTTCCTCGGCGACATCGTGCCGGCGGGCCCCCACCAGCCGTACGTGCCGGCGGGCCTCGCCGACGCGCTCGACGCGGCCCGGCTCATTGGCCGCGTCATAGGGGCGAGACTCGAGGTCGTCGAGGGCCGGCACCACGCCCTGCATCCCGGCCGCACGGCGGCACTCCTGGTGGTTCGGGGCCACACGAAGACGCCCGTCGGCTACGCGGGAGAGCTGCTTCCCAGCCTTGCCCGGGAGGCCGACCTGCCGCGCGTCGTCGCGGTCTTGGAGATCGACCTGGGCCTCGTCGCCCGCGCGGCCGCCGACCATGTCGTGGCCGGCCAGGTCAGCGGGTATCCCGCGGCGACGCAAGACCTTTCCCTGCAGGTCGATCGGCGGATACCGGCCGGCCGGGTGCGCGCGTCGGTCGTCGAAGGCTCCGGCACCCTTCTCGAAGAGGCCGCCTTGGTGGCCGACTATCGGGGTCCGGCGGTTCCCGACGACATGAAGAGCCTCACCTTCGCGCTGCGTTTCCGCGCCCCCGACCGCACCTTGACCGCGGCGGAGGCGACGAAGGCGAAAGAGGCCGGCGCGGCCGTGGCGGCCCGACGCGACGGCGCGAGTGTGCGAGACTGACCGATTGGCCCGGCCCGGCGCCGGGGCGCTAGACTCGGCCCATGGCCCCGACACCGCAGGCATTCTCCGTGCGGGCGCTGGCCCGCGCCCTGCGGCGACGCCAGGCGGTCCGAATCTAGGCGACGCCTCGTCTGTGCCCTTCCCGGTGCCGGGGTGTCGCCGCCCGGAATCCGCGCCGCGCGAACGCGCGCCACGAAGGCCAAGCAGTGTGAAGGAGAGCCATGACGTATTCGGTCGCCGTCGCGGGCGCGAGCGGCTACGCGGGCGGTGAGGTGCTGCGCCTCGTGGCCGGCCATCCGGAGTTCGAAGTCACCACGGTGACGGCGCATACGCACGCGGGGGAGCCGCTCGTGCGCCACCAGCCGCAACTGCGCTCGCTCTCCCATCTGCGTCTGCAAGAGACGAACCGGGAGAGCCTCGCCGGGCACGACATCGTGTTTCTGGCGTTGCCGCACGGCGCCTCCGCCGGGATCTCCGCAGAGCTCGACGAGACGCCGTTGGTCGTCGACTGTGGGGCTGATCATCGGCTCACCGACCCAGCCGATTGGGAACGGTTCTACGGCGGGCAGATGGCGCCGCCATGGGTGTACGGGGTGCCCGAACTGCCGCTCGCCCGGCCCGTCGGGCCGACCGGCAAGCAGCGCGACGCCCTCGTCGGCGCCCGCCGCATCGCCTCGCCCGGCTGCAACGCCAGCGCGGTGTCGCTGGCCCTCGCGCCGGGCGTCCGTGCCGGCATCGTCGACGAGCACGACATCGTCACCGTGCTCGCCGTCGGTTCCTCCGGCGCCGGCAAGAAGACCCAGGTGCCCTACCTTGCCAGCGAGCTCTTCGGCACGGCGACGCCGTACGCGGTGGGCGGCGGGCACCGGCACATCCCCGAGATCCGTCAGAACCTCACGATGGCGGGCGCCACCGACCCGACCGTGTCGTTCACCCCGGTGCTCGTGCCCATGGCGCGCGGCATCCTCGTCACCGCGACCGCCCGGCTCCGGCCCGGCGTCGAACCCCGTGCGGTGCGCCGGGCGTGGGAAGAGACCTATGCGGGAGAGCCCTTCGTGCACGTGCTGCCGGAGGGGGTCTTCCCCCGCACCGCCGACGTGGTGGGTGCCAACACGGCGCTTATCGGCGTGACCGTCGACGAGGCCGTCGGGCGTGTCGTCGCCGTGCTCGCCCTCGACAACCTGGCCAAGGGCACCGCCGGCGCGGCCGTGCAATGCGCCAACATCGCCTTGGGGCTGCCCGAAGAGACCGGATTGAGCGTGGATGGAGTGGCGCCGTGAGCGTGACCGCAGCAGCAGGATTCTCCGCGGCGGCCGTCGTGGCCGGCCTGAAAGAGTCGGGCGGCCTCGACGTCGCACTCGTCGTGAACTCGGGCCCCTCGCACGCCGCGGCCGCCGTGTTCACCGGCAATCGCGCCAAAGCGAACCCGGTCCTCTGGTCCGAACGGGCCCTCGCAGACCACACGGCGTGGGCCGTCGTGTTGAATGCCGGCGGTGCGAACTGCTTCACTGGGGCGGCAGGCTTCGAGACCAGCCGTGCCACGGCCGAGGCCGCGGCCGCGGCCCTTCGAACCGAGGCGTCGAACGTGGTCGTCTGCTCGACCGGCATGATCGGCGACGAGCTCGACCGAGAGAAGATGGTCGCCGCCGTGACCCGGGCGGCGGCGGCCCTCGGCGCCGACGGCGGGCCCGCCTCCCGCGCGATCCTGACCACCGACACGCACCCGAAGACTGCGGCACGTTCGGCCGACGGGTACACCCTCGGCGCGATGGCGAAGGGGGCCGGCATGCTGGCGCCGGGGCTCGCCACCATGCTCGTCGTCATCACGACCGACGCCGACCTCGACGGGCAGGTGCTCGAACGTGCGCTCCACGAGGCGACGCGGGTGACCTTCAACCGTCTCGACTCCGACGGCTGCATGTCGACGAACGATCAGGTGACGCTGCTCGCCTCGGGCGCCTCCGGAACCAGCCCCGATCCCGCCGCGTTCACGGCCGAGCTGACCGCCCTGTGCGCCGACCTCGCGCGCCAGCTGCAGGCCGACGCGGAGGGGGCCGCCCACGAGATCGCGATCGAGGTGACGGGCGCCGAGCACGAAGACGACGCCGTCGAGGTCGGCCGGGCCGTCGCCCGCAGCAACCTCTTCAAGACCGCGGTGTTCGGCAACGACCCGAACTGGGGCCGGGTCTTGGCCGCCATCGGCACGACGCGCGCTCGGTTCGACCCCTACGCGGTCGACGTGACGATGAACGGGGTGCGGGTATGCCACGCCGGCGGGCCCGACCGGCCGCGTGACGAGGTCGACCTGACCCCCCGGGCGGTGCGGGTCGTGATAGCGCTGCACGCCGGCGCCGCCACCGCCACCGTGCTCACCAACGACCTGACGCACGACTACGTCCACGAGAACAGCGCGTACTCGAGTTGAGTGAGACAGGGCCTGCGGCACGCGTCGCAGAAGACGAGGGTCGGGCGAGAGGTGAATCCCGCCGGCAGATCGACACCGACGGCGTCGACGCGACGGTGAAGACCCAGGTCTTGATCGAGTCGCTGCCGTGGGTCAGGCGATTCTACGGCGAGCGGATCGTCGTGAAGCTCGGCGGCAACGCCATGGTCGATCCGGAACTGCAGAAGAGCTTCGCCGAAGACATGGTCTACCTGCGCTACGCCGGCGTCCAGCCGGTCGTGGTGCACGGCGGCGGCCCGCAGATCTCCGCGATGCTCACCCGGCTGGGCATCCCGAGCGTGTTCGAGGGCGGCTACCGGGTGACGACGCCCGAGGTGATGGAGGTCGTGCGGATGGTGCTTTCCGGCAGCGTCGCGAGGTCGCTGGTCGCCGCCATCAACCGGCACGGCCCGCTTGCCGCCGCCGTCTCCGGCGAGGACGCGGGACTCTTCGCCGCCCGTCGCCGGCGGCACGACGCGGAGGGCAACCCCGTGGAGCTCGGCCGGGTCGGCGACATCGTCTCGGTCGACCCTTCGGTGGTCGTCGGCCACCTCGAGGCCGGGCGCATACCCGTCGTCTCCTCGATCTCCTCCGACACCGACGAGGCCGGCGGCAGCCTCAACGTGAACGCCGACGCGGCGGCCGGCGCGCTCGCCGTCGCCCTCGGCGCGGCGAAGCTCGTGGTGCTGACGAACGTTGCGGGGCTTTATCGCGACTGGCCGAACGAGGATTCCCTGGTCGGGGCGATCGGCGCCGAGGAGCTGCGGCGGATGCTGCCTCACCTCGAGTCCGGCATGGTGCCGAAGATGACGGCGTGCCTTGCGGCGGTCGACGGGGGCGTGCCGAAGGCAGCCATCATCGACGGGCGCGTGCCGCATTCGATCTTGCTCGAGGTGTTCACCCGGCGCGGCAGTGGCACGGAGGTCGTCGCGGGCCTGCCCGCAGACGGCCGCGGCCCGGTTCCCCCGGCGGCTCCGACACACGAGACGTCCTGGCCCATCGACGCGGCCCAGCCCGGAAAAGAAGGAGAACTATGACCGGCACGACCGAATGGCGCTCCCGCTACGCGGCGCACATGATGAACACCTTCGCGGTGCCGGCACGGCTCCTCGTCAGGGGCTCCGGCACCCGGGTGTGGGACGACCGCGGCGTCGAATACCTCGACTTCTTGGCCGGCATCGCCGTCAACGTGCTGGGCCACGCGCATCCGGCGCTCGTCGCGGCCGTCTCTGAGCAGGTGGGCAAGCTCGTCCACGTCTCCAACTACTTCGCGACGAAGCCGCAAATCGAGTTCGCCGAGCGTCTGCTCCGGCTGGCCGGCGCCGGCGAGGGTCCGGGCGAGGTGCCCGGCCGGGTCTTCTTCGCGAATTCCGGCACCGAGGCCAACGAGGCCGCGCTGAAGATCGCCCGGCTGCACCGGCCGCGCGGTCGTGTCCTGGCCCTGCACCAGTCGTTCCACGGGCGCACCATGGGCTCCATGGCGTTGACCGGCAAGCCCAAGCTGCGTGCGCCGTTCGAGCCGATGCCCGCCGGCATCGAGCACATCGACTCCACCGTCGAGGCGCTGGAAGAGGCGATGGGCGACGACGTCGCCGCCGTCTTCCTCGAGCCGATCAAGGGCGAAGCCGGCATCCTCGACCTGCCCGAGGGCTATCTAGCCGAGGCCAGGCGTATCACCCGCGAGCACGACGCGCTCCTGATCCTCGACGAGATCCAGACGGGCGTCGGCCGCACGGGCCGCTGGTTCGCCTTCCAACACGACGGCATCATGCCCGACGTCGTGACGTTGGCTAAGGGGATTGCCGGCGGGGTGCCGACCGCCGCGACGATCGCGTTTGGGCCGGCCGCGGAACTCCTGACACCCGGCCAGCACGGCACCACCTTCGGCGGCAACCCGCTCGCGACCGCCGCCGGCAACGCCGTCTTGGGCGAGATCGAACGGGCCGGCCTCGTCGAGAATGCGGCCCGTCGCGGCGCCGAACTGCGCGCCCTCCTGACCGGCCCCCTGGCGGCAGGCGAGGGCGGCGACCTGATCGTCGGAACCCGCGGCCGCGGCCTCATGATCGGGGTCGCCCTGTCGCGGCCGGTCGGACACCGGCTTTACGACGCCTGTCTCGATGCCGGGCTCATCGTCAACGCCCCCAACGAGACGACGATCCGGCTCGTGCCGCCCCTGATCCTCGACGATCGCGACATCGCCGACTTCGCCGAGCGATTCGCGGCAGGCCTCGCCGCGGTGAAGCAGGCGGCCCCGGCCACGGCAGGTGCCCGGTGACGGGCGGGCAGGCAGAGACGATGACGATGACACGGCACTTCCTCAGAGACGACGACATTTCTCCCGCCGAGCAGACCGAGATCCTCGACCTTGCCGTGCAGATGAAGGCGCACCGCTTCGCCTACCGCCCGCTCGCCGGCCCGCAGACGGTCGCGGTGCTCTTCGACAAGACCTCGACCCGCACCCGCGTCTCCTTCCACGCGGGCATCGCCGACCTGGGCGGCAGCCCGCTCGTCATCAGCCGCGGCGACAGCCAGCTGGGCGGCAAGGAGTCTGTCGCCGACACCGCGCGGGTCCTGGAGCGCATGGTCGCCGCGATCGTCTGGCGCACCTACGCCCAGGCGGGCCTCGAAGAGATGGCACGAGGCACCCGCGTGCCGGTCGTGAACGCGCTCTCCGACGACTTCCATCCGTGCCAGCTGTTGGCCGATCTTCTGACCATCCGCGAGAGGCGCGGCACCCTCGCCGGGCAGGTCGTCGCC
>DASTNL010000198.1:0-5815 GCA_035720905.1 Microbacteriaceae bacterium | reverse complement strand
GACCGACCTGACGGCACAAGTGCGCTACCTCGCCGGCGGCAGCACCGCACGGCTCTCCTACGTGCGCGGTGGCAGTACCCATACCGTGACCGTCACGCTCGGGACGATGTCGCAAAGCTGACGCGGCTCATCCTCTGCCAGGCGGTCGGCGCGGAACCCTTGCGAGGGCCGCGCCGGCCGCCTGTTTGCCGGCTGATAGGCTCAAGCGTCTGAACGGCGAATGGGGCACATGGTTGACGAGAGCGAACGCCGTACCCTGCCCGGCGTCTCTTACGTCATGCCCGTGTTGAACGAAGTCGAGCACGTCGGTCAGGCGATCGACAGCCTGCTGGCGCAAGACTATGAGGGCCCGTTCGACGTCACGCTCGCCGTCGGCGACAGCGACGACGGCACCGACGAGCTTCTTGCCCGACGCCAGGCGCAAGACGAGCGCATCGTCGTTGTGCGTAACGAGCCGGGTTCGGCCCCGGCGGGCCTCAACCGCGCCATTCGCGCCTCGCGCTACCCGGTCGTCGTGCGGGTGGATGCGCATTCGGTGCTGCCGCCCGACTACACCCGTATCGCGGTCGAGACGATGCTGCGTACCGGCGCCGACAACGTGGGGGGAGTCATGGATGCCCGGGGCGAAACCCCGTTCGAGCAGGCCGTCGCGGCCATCTATGGCAGCCGGCTCGGCCTGGGCGGCACGCGCTTGCATCGCGGCGGCGTCGAAGGGCCGGCCGAGACGGTCTATCTCGGGGTCTTCCGCCGCGAGAGCCTCGTTGGGGCGGGCCTCTACGACGAGGGCATCCGGCGGGGTGAAGACTGGGAGTTGAACAGGCGGATCCGCCAGAGGGGCGGACTCGTCTGGTTCACGCCTCGGTTGCGGGTTCTCTACCGGCCGAGGTCCCGCCTGTCAGACCTGGCTTGGCAGTTCTTCTCCACCGGCGTCTGGCGCGGCGAACTCGTGCGGCGTTTCCCGACCGCGAACGGCCTGCGCTACTGGGCGCCGCCCGCCCTCGTTCTCGCGCTGGCCGCCGGCATCGTGGTCGGGCTGGTCGGCGCCCTCCGCCTCGGCTCGGGCACCGGGTGGCTGTTGGTCGGTTTCGTGCCGCCCGTCGTCTACCTTGCCGGCGTGGTCGCCGCGGCCGCGGCGGGGCGTTCGTCGCCAAGCCGTGCGCTCTGGTTCCTCGTCGCCCTGCCGACCGTGCACACCTGTTGGGGCGTCGGGTTCTTCGTCGGCGTCGCCGCCCTGGCCCGTGACCTGCAGAGTTATTCCGGCAGGCGAACGGTCACACCATTCCGGCCCGGATCATCCGCAGCACGACGCGCCGGCCGGCGTGGCCGTCGTCGCGAGGGTTGAAGCGCGCTCGCCAACGGGCATAGCGCTCGGCGTATTCCGCTGCGAGGGTGCCGGCGTGCCGCACCGCCTCCGCCAGCTCGGCGACGGTCGTCGTGACGGCACCGGGGGCGGCTTCCATGAGGTCGAATGTGAAACCGCGGAGGGTGTCACGGTAGCGCTCGAGGTCGGGCACGAAGAAGAACAACGGTTTGCCGGTCACGGTCGCGTCGAACATGATCGACGAGTAGTCGGTGATGACGATATCGGCGGCCAACAGCAGTTCCGAGACGTCCGGGTAGCCGGTGACGTCGCTCACCCCGGCGCCGGTCACGGCGTGCCCCGGCAGGAGGGTGCGGGAGTGCCCGCGCACGAGAACGGCGTAGCCGTCGCCGAGGAGGGCGCGGAAGCGTTCGGCGTGGATGTGGTTCACCTCGCCCGGCCGGTCGTCCCGCCAGGTCGGTGCATACAAGACGAGCCGCGTCTCGTCCGTGACACCGAGCCTGCGGCGCACGCTCGCCCGCAGGGCGGCATCGCCCGTCACGAGAATGTCGTTGCGGGGGTAGCCCTCCTGCCAGATGGCTCGGCGAAACGCGTACGCCTTACGGAACATCGCCACGCTGAACGGGTTCTGCGCCAGCATCAGGTCCCACCGGGATTGTTCGCGCAACGCCGCCAGGCGGGCGTGCGGTCCGAGGCCGCGCTTCATGAGGGCGATGCGTTTCAGGGGTGTGCCGTGCCAGGTCTGCAAGACCGTCTGGCCGTACCTTCGGCGGTATCGTTTGCGCAGCCAGTCGTTGACGACGAGCGTGCGGGCCCTGGCCCGGGCATGCCACCATGCCTCGGTGCCTTCGACGACGGCGACGGCGCCGTGCGGTACCGGCACGGAACGATCGGCCACCGACCAGTAGCGTGTGACGTCGGGCCGCAAAGCCGCCAACGCCCGGTCGATGCCGCGCGGGTTGCACGACGCGTTCTGCCCGTAGAAGCTCTCGAAGAAGACCGCGTCTTCCAGCCGGCGTTCTTTGCGGTATCGGGCCGCCAGGCGCTCCTGGCCTGCACTGCTGCGCTCGTCGTCGTTCAGGGGGGCGCCGATTGTCAGGGCGGCCTCCGCGCGGTTCCACGAGAGCCGGAACAGTCCTGCCTCGAGGCCGTCGGGGAGCCGAATGTCGGGTGCCAGCTCGCACGGTGCGGTCTCGCCGTCGATCGTGGCGACGAGACGGTAGGCGCCGCCCGGCGGCGGCAGTTCCGGGCCCGACCAGCGGGTGAGGCGAAGCGGTACCTCGGCCGACCATCGCCCGTCCTGCCCGGGGCCTGTTGCCATCGTGACGGTGCCGGTGAGGCGCACCCGGGCCCCCGCGAGGCAGACCGCCTCAGGCACGCCTGCCGCCGGGCTGACCATGCGCGCAGGGTCGGCAGGCCGCGCCGAGGGAGGCGGGGCGGCGTGGGGCGGCCTCGCGGGCCGGCCGGCCAGCCGGAGCGTCTGCGCCCCGGCCGAGAGCGCCACCGAGTCAATCACGAGTGCGGCGCGGCGCGGCCTTGTGCGCGCAGGATCCGTGCCGTCCAAGGCCCCGTCGCCGGTTGTCTTGGCGCCGGGTGTGCCCTCGCCCTCCGGTTCTCGTCGTGTCGGCCGACGGCGGGGCACACGGTCGGCAGCACCGGGGCCATCGGCTGCCGCGTCGGCGCCGTCCGGCGCCGCGTCGGGGGTGAGCGTGTGGCGGGGTGCGGCCCCTGCCAGCCGGCGTCGCAGCTCGTCGTAGGTTCGCGCGGTGCTCGCGCCGTCGTGCCAGTCGTGGAGGTGCCGGGCGAGGCTCTGCGCTTGCCGTGCCGCGTCCTCCGCGGCCGCCGCATCTGACGCCAGGGTGCTGAGGCGGCGGGCGAGGCCGCCCCAGGTCCGCACGTCGGCTCCCCCGCTGAGGCACGCATACGGCTCGTAGGTGCCCCGCCGGCGGGTGTATGCGTCGAGGTCTGGCGCGAAAAAGACGATGGGCCGACCGAGGAGGGCGAAGTCGAACGCGATCGAGGAGTAGTCCGTCACCAGCACGTCGATCGCGGGCAGGAACGGGTTGATGTCGGGTGCGAGCGTGGCGGGCAGCCCCTTCACCCGCGCCGGCGTGTTCGCGTGGTGGCCGGCCCCCAAGGGGTGCGAGCGGAGCAGGAGGATCGAATCGGTCTCCTCCAAGACGCGGCCGATCCGGCGCCACTCGTCGTCGCCGGGAATCGACGGGTCGTCGCCACCGTCACGCCAGGTCGGTGCGTACAGGATGATGCGGCACGTTCGTGCCCGTTCGTCTCCGACGAGGCGTGCGAGGCTCTGCCGGGCCTCGTCCGGTGCCCCGAACACGGCGTCGTCCCGCGGGTCTCCGGTGATCGCGAACTGGCGGTCGTCGAGCGCGAAGGCGGTTTTCAACCGGCCGGCCGCGACCCGCGAGGCCGCCACGAACATGCCGATCCGGTGCCCGGAATACGCATACGCCCGGCGCAACGCCGCGCGGACCCCCGGCACCCCGCCGAGCCAGGGCGGCAGTCGCAGGGTCTCGGGGGAGTCGAGGTGGATCTTCTTGAAGGGGATGCCGTGCCACAGTTGCACGGTGAACGCGCCGCGGGTCGCGTAGCGGTTCGCGTCTCCGAAGCCGTGCGTCACGACGACGACGCCGGCGTGGAGTGTGCAGAGGAACCCGCGCCACGAGTCTTTCCGCACCGCGTCGAACCCGGCCGTCAGTGCCTGGGCGATGTCGGCCTGGCCGCGGGCCATCCAGACGATGTGCAGGCCCGGGTCGGCCGCATGCGCGTGACGGGCGAGGGCGAGGGCGCCTTCTCCCACGCCGACGCCGCTGCCGAAGACCCAGAGCTTCTCGTCTCGCCGCGCGAAGAGGCTCGCCGCCTCGCCCAAGACATAGAGCGGCGCCGCGAGAATCTTGCGCAGGTTGCCGGCGGCGAACGTGAAGCGAGGCATCGACGACACCGTGCTCGTCAGGCGCGCCGGCCGGGCTGCGCGCGCAGCCGGTCGGGGATGGCGGGTTCCTCATCGAAAAGGTCACGTGCCGCGAGCACGACCTGCCGTGCCGTGCCTCGCGCCGACGCCGCACCGAGAACGGCGCCGATACCGTACGGGGCCAAGCGCCCGGCCAATGCCCGGCCGCCGGCGCGTGCGGCCCGGCCCGTGTCGGGGCCCTCGCCGCGCCAACCGCCGGTGAGAAGGGGCAGCCACAGGCCCGTCGCGCGGTAGGCCCGTGCCACGACGCTCGTGCGATACTCGTGGCGGGAGGGCCCGTCGTCGGCAAGTTCGCCGCCCAGTTGACGCAGCAGGGCGCTGCCACCCGGGCCCAAGAGAAGCGTGAGTATGAGGCCGCGCAAGCGCTGGGGATCGTCTTCCGGCGAGACTTCGAGTTGCAGACGGGATTGCACGAAGAAGGCGCCTGCAGAGAAGAACGCGGCCGTGTCGGCAGCCGAGAACGCAAGGCCCGCGACGATGCCGACGCCGGGTGCGGCGGCGGCCGCGCCCGCCGCCGCACCCGTGAGGCTTGCCCGCATGAGGAAGCGCCGCTCGATGGCCGCGACGACATCGGCGCCGCCGGCGTCGGGCGGCAGCCCGCGTACGACGCGGCGGAGGGTGCGTTCGACCGCCGCCCGGCGCCGTTCGATGCCTCGGTCGAGACCCGACTCCACCAAGGCCGGCAGGGGTCGGCGTGGCCGTACCTCGCCCTCGGACGTGACAAGCGAGGCGGCGAGCGGGCGAGGCTTGCGACGGATGTGCACAGGCTGAGTTTACGGTCCTGCGGTTTGCGCGCGGCCCGGCCCGGGCCTCGAAGGAAGCGCGACGCCCGACAGGGCTGTGGTTGCCGACGGCCATGACCGGGAGGGATTGCGCCTCCCCGGCTGCACGTTGCCGGCACATGACGTTGAATGGCCGGGCAGAGCTTCAGGAGTTACCAGGGGCTCATGCGGCCTCGCCCCACCAGGGTGCGGCCTGCGCTCGTCAGTGGTAGTCGGAGTTGTACGCGTCGAGCACGTCGGTGAGGTCGGCGTCGAGCTTCAGGCCACCCTTGTCCAGGTAGAGCCCGCGGGTGCAGAAGCGCCGCAGGTCGCCCTCGCTGTGTGACACGAAGAACAGGGTTCGCCCGCCCTCCAGCATCGCCTCGATGCGTCGGTAGCACTTCTCGCGGAACGCCTTGTCGCCGACAGCGAGCGCCTCATCCACGAGGATGATCGGCTCGTCGAGCCGCGAGATGACGGAGAAGGCGATGCGCACCTTCATGCCGCTCGACAGGTGCTTGTACGGGGTGTCGACGAACGCGCCGATCTCGGCGAAGTCGATGATGTCGTCGAACGCGGCGTCGACCTCGCTGCGGGTCATGCCGTGCAGCCCGGCAGTCAGCACGACGTTGTCCCGCACCGTGAGGTCGTCGACGAACCCGCCGGTGATCTCGATGAGCGGGGCGACGCCGCCGTCGACGGTGATCGTGCCCTCATCGGGGATGAGCACGCCGGCGACGA
>DASTNL010000197.1:0-6556 GCA_035720905.1 Microbacteriaceae bacterium | reverse complement strand
CGTCTTCCGCCACGTTCGCTCCCCACCGATGCCCGAGCCGTCCCGTGCCGCTGCGGCACCCCAGCCTACCGGTCCGGCAGGGCACGGTGGATCGCCCTGGCCAGCTGCGGACCGATGCCGGGCACCTGGGTCATCTCGTCGAGGCTCGCCTGGCGGAGCATGCGGACGGAGCCGAAATGCTTCAGAAGCGCCTTGACCCGGGCCGGGCCCAAGCCGGGAATGCCGGCCAGCGTGGTGTGGATGTTCTTGCGCCTGGAGGCCCGTTGGTAGGTTATGGCGAAGCGATGGGCCTCGTCGCGGATGTGCTGGATCATGAAGAGCGCGTCGCTGGAACGCGGCAAGATGACGGGGAAGTCCTCCCCCGGCAGCCACAGCTCCTCCAAGCGTTTCGCGATGCCGACGAGGGTTATGCGGCGGCGCACCTTCTCGGGCAGGTCTGCCGCGTCGAGCACCCGCTGCGCGGCGTGCACCTGGGGCAGGCCGCCGTCGACGATCACCAGGTCGGGGGGCGAGGCGAACTTGCGCCGGCGGCCCTCTTCCGCAAGCGTCGGCGCCACGACGGGGCCCGCCTCCTCCCCCTCGGCCGCACCCGTGCCGGCCGGCACGGCCAGGTAGGCGAGCCGGCGCTCCAAGACCTGCCGCATCGAGTCGGTGTCGTCGCTCGTCTGGGCGATCGAGAACTTGCGGTACTGGTCTTTGCGCGGCAGGCCGTCTTCGAAGACCACCATCGAGGCGACCACGCCGGTGCCGCCCAGGTGAGAGATGTCATAGCACTCCATGCGCAGCGGCGCCGTGGCGAGACCCAGCGCCTCTTGCAGGTCGCCGAGAGCCTGCGAGCGGGCGACAAAGTCGGCGGAGCGGCGGGTCTTGTACAGCGCCAGCGAGTTCTTCGCGTTCACGAGCGCCGTCTGGGCGAGCGTCGCCTTCTCGCCCCGCATCGGCACCCGCAGCCGCACCCTGCCTAAGGAGCGGCGTTCGGTGAGCCAGCGTTCCAGGTCGGCGCTGTTCTCCGGCAGCACGGGCACGAGGATCTCCCGCGGCGGCTCCTCGTCTTGGTAAGAGCGATGGAGAACCGATTCGACGAGGTCGGGCAGCGCCACGTCGAGTTCCTTGTCGACGACCCGTCCGCGCGCGGCCCGGATGCGGCCGCCCCGCACGGCGAACTGTTGGACGGCCGCCGTCAACTCGTCGTCGGCGATGCCGAACACGTCGGCGTCGACCCGGTCGGAGAAGACGATCGCGTTCTTGGCGAGCACCGCCTCCAGTGCGCGGATCTCGTCACGGTATTTCGCCGCGGCCTCGAAGTCTTGTTCCGCCGACGCCTTCTTCATGCTCTCGGTCAGCTCACGGATCTTGCCCGTGTCGTTGCCTTCGAGGAAGGAGGCGAGGTCTTCGGCGATCTTGCGGTGGTCGGCGACCGAGATGCGGCCGACACACGGCGCGGAGCATTTGCCGATCTCTGCGAGCAGGCAAGGCCGCCCGGTGCGCCTGGCCCGGTTGAAGACGGCGTCGCTGGAGCTGCGCATCGGGAAGACCTTCAACAACAGGTCAAGACTCTCCCGGATGGCCCACACCTTCGTGTATGGGCCGAAGTAGCGGGCGCCCGGAATGTTGTGGTTGCGGGTGATGAAGACCCTCGGCACCTCGTCGCCCATGGTCATGGCGAGGTACGGGTAGCTCTTGTCGTCTTTGAACTGCACGTTGTAGGGCGGCGAGAACTCTTGAATCCACGTGTACTCGAGTTGCAGCGCCTCGAACTCGTTGCGCACGATCGTCCATTCGACGCTCGCCGCGCTCGTCACCATCGTACGGGTGCGTTCATGCAGGTTCTGCAGCGGCTGGAAGTAGTTCGCCAACCGGGCCCGCAGGTTCTTGGCCTTGCCGACGTACAGGATGCGGCGGGCCTCGTCGCGGAACCGGTAGACGCCGGGGGTCGCCGGGATCTCACCCGGCTTCGGCCGATAGGCGACCGGATCCGTCACGCGCTCACCCGCTGTTCGGACGGCACCCGCACCAGGGGCGCCAGGAACCGGCCGGTGTGGCTCGCTTCCACCATGGCCACCTGTTCCGGGGTTCCCTCCGCAACGACCTGGCCGCCGCGAGCGCCGCCTTCCGGGCCCAGGTCGATCAGCCAGTCGGCCGATTTGATGACGTCGAGATTGTGCTCGATCACGATGACGGTGTTGCCCTTGTCGACAAGCTCGCCCAAGACCTCCAAGAGTTTGCGCACGTCTTCGAAGTGCAGCCCCGTGGTCGGCTCGTCGAGCACGTACACGGTGCGCCCCGTGCCGCGGCGTTGCAGCTCGGTCGCGAGCTTCACGCGTTGCGCCTCTCCCCCGGAGAGCGTCGTGGCCGACTGGCCGAGCCGCACGTAGCCCAGGCCGACGTCGACGAGGGTCTTCAGGTAACGGTGGATGGCGGAGATCGGCTCGAAGAAGGCGGCCGCCTCCGCGATCGGCATGTCGAGGACCTCGGCGATGTTCTTGCCCTTGTAGTGCACCTGCAACGTGTCGCGGTTGTAGCGGGCGCCGCCGCATACCTCGCAGGTCACGTACACGTCGGGCAAGAAATTCATCTCGATCTTGACGGTGCCGTCGCCGCTGCACGCCTCACAGCGGCCGCCCTTGACGTTGAAACTGAAGCGGCCCGGGCGGTAGCCGCGCACCTTCGCCTCCGCCGTCTGACTGAAGAGGGTGCGGATGCGGTCGAAGACGCCCGTGTAGGTCGCCGGGTTGGAGCGGGGCGTGCGGCCGATCGGTGCCTGGTCGACGTGCACGACCTTGTCGAGGTGCTCCAAGCCCGTCACGCGGGTGTGTTTGCCGGGCAGCTTGCGGGCCCCGTTCAGCTTGTTGGCCAGGACCCGGTACAGTACGTCGTCGACGAGCGACGACTTGCCCGACCCGCTGACGCCGGTGACCGCGATGAAGGTGCCGAGCGGGAAGGCAACCGTCAGGTTTTTCAGGTTGTTGACGCGGGCCCCGACGACCGTCAGCATCTTGTGCGGGTCGACGCTCCGGCGGGTCTCGGGCACGGGGATGACGCGGCGGCCGGCGAGGTAATCGCCGGTCAGCGAGCGGGTGTTGCGCACCAGGTCGTCGTAGGTGCCCGAATGCACCACCTGCCCGCCGCCCTCGCCGGCGCCGGGGCCGATGTCGACGATCCAGTCCGCCGCACGGATCGTGTCTTCGTCGTGCTCCACCACGATGAGCGTGTTTCCGAGGTCGCGCAGGGCGAGCAGCGTCTCGATGAGGCGCCGGTTGTCGCGTTGGTGCAGCCCGATGGAGGGCTCGTCCAAGACGTACAGCACGCCGGTCAGCCCGGAGCCGATCTGGGTGGCGAGGCGGATGCGCTGCGCTTCGCCGCCGGAGAGCGTGCCGGCCGCCCGGGCGAGGTTCAGATAGTCGAGCCCCACTTTGACGAGAAAGTCGAGGCGCACCGTGATCTCGCGCAGCACCTGGACCGCGATCCTCTTCTCCCGCTCGCTCAGGCTGAGGCCGGCGAGAAAGTCGCGGGCCTCGGTCAGGCTCATGGCGCACACGTCGGCGATGCTGGCACCGCCGACCTGCACGGCCAGCACCTCCGGCTTCAGGCGGGTTCCGCCACACACCGCACAGGGGATCTCGCGCAGGTACTCCGCCCAGCGCTGACGCTGGTTGTCGGTTTCCGCCTCTGCATACTGCCGTTCGATGTAGGGCACGACGCCCTCGAAACCGGAGGTGTAGCTGACGGTACGGCCGAAGCGGTTGCGCCACTTCACCTTCACCGTGAAGTCTTTGCCGTGGAGCACGGCGGCCTGCACCTTGCGCGGCAGTGCACGCCACGGGGTGTCGAGGTCGAAGCCTAGTTCGGTGGCGAGGCCGTTCAGGAGCTTCTCGTAGTACTGGAAGAGGGCCTTGCCTTGCGTGCTCCACGGGATGAGCACCCCGCCGGCGATGCTCTCCTCCGGGTCGCCGAGCAGCAGGTCTTCATCGACGGACATCCGTGTGCCGAGACCGGAGCATTCCGGGCATGCACCGAACGGAGCATTGAAGGAGAAGGTGCGCGGCTCGATCTCGGTGAGCGCTATCGGGTGATCGTTCGGGCAGGAGAGCCGCTCGCTGAAGGTGAGCCAGGCATCCTCACCCTCCCGGTCGACGAGGTTCACCTGCACGACCCCGTCGGCCAGCCGCAGCGCGGTCTCCAGAGAGTCGGTCAGGCGTTGCAGGATGTCGGCCCGCGCGACCAGACGGTCGACGACCACGAGAATGTCGTGCTTGTACTGTTTGCGCAGCGTCGGCGGGTCGGAGAGCTGCACCATCTCGCCGTCGACGATCGCGCGGGAGTAGCCGCCCCCCGCGAGGTCGGCGAACAGGTCGACGAACTCGCCTTTCTTCTGCGAGACGACGGGGGCGACCACCTGGTAACGGGTGCCCTCCGGCAGTGCGACGAGCCGGTCGGCGATCTGCTGCACGCTCTGCCTGCCGATCGGCGCCCCGCACACGGGGCAGTGCGGCACCCCGACCCTCGCCCACAGGAGCCGCATGTAGTCGTAGATCTCGGTGACGGTTCCGACGGTGGAACGGGGATTGCGGTTCGTGGACTTCTGGTCGATGGAGACCGCGGGGCTGAGGCCCTCGATGAAGTCGACGTCGGGCCGGTCCATCTGCCCCAGAAACTGGCGGGCGTAGGCCGAGAGCGATTCGATGTAGCGACGCTGGCCTTCCGCGAAGATCGTGTCGAAGGCGAGCGACGACTTACCTGAGCCGGAGAGCCCGGTGAAGACGACAAGCGAGTCACGGGGAATATCGACGTTGATGTTGCGCAGGTTGTGGGCGCGCGCACCGCGTACGCTCAGGATCGGTTGGGACGCGGCCGGGCTCACTGACACCTCACGAGTCTATGCAGCGCCCAGCCCTCTGCGCCGCGTGTTCGCCCGCGGGCCAGGGCGCCCGGGCGCCTTTTCGTATCTTCAGGCGTGGCCGACCTTCTCCATCTGGCGGAGGTCTTTTTTCACGTCGGCCAGCTCGTCGCGCAGCCTCGCCGCGAGCTCGAACTTCAGCTCCTCGGCGGCGGCGAGCATCTGGCTGTTCAGCTGCGCGGCCAGCTCCTCCAGCTTGTCGGCCCCTTCGGCGCCGAGCCGGCGCGGGCCCAGGCCCACCGGGCCGGCCGCCGCCCGGGCATGCGAATGAGAATGCCGGGCGGAGATCATCGCCGCCGTGTCGGCGTCTTCCCTGGCCAAGACGTCGGTGATGTCTGCGATCTTCTTGCGCAGCGGCTGAGGGTCGATGCCGTGCTCCTTGTTATAGGCGATCTGCTTGGCGCGGCGGCGGTTCGTCTCGTCGAGGGCCCGCGCCATCGAGTCGGTGACGACGTCGGCATACATGTGCACCTCGCCCGAGACGTTGCGGGCGGCGCGGCCGATCGTCTGGATGAGCGAGGTCGTGGAGCGCAGGAAGCCCTCTTTGTCGGCGTCGAGGATGGAGACCAGTGAGACCTCCGGCAGGTCGAGGCCCTCACGCAGCAGGTTGATTCCGACCAGCACGTCGAACACGCCGCGCCGCAACTCGGTGAGCAGTTCGACGCGGCGCAACGTGTCGACGTCCGAATGCAGGTAACGGACCTTCACGCCCGCCTCCGCAAGGAACGTGGTGAGGTCCTCGGCCATCTTCTTCGTCAATGTCGTGACGAGGACCCGCTCGTGACGGGCCGCCCGCACGCGGATCTGTTCCAAGAGGTCGTCGACCTGCCCACGGATCGGCTTGACGACGATCTGAGGATCGACGAGCCCGGTGGGCCGGATGATCTGCTCGACCACCCCGTCGGCCCGCCCCATCTCGTACGGCCCCGGCGTCGCCGATAGGTACACGGTCTGCCCGATCCGCTCGCGGAACTCGTCCCACTTCAGCGGCCGGTTGTCGAGCGCGCTCGGCAGCCGGAAGCCGTGCTCGACCAGCGTGCGTTTGCGTGAGGCGTCGCCCTCGTACATCGCGCCGATCTGCGGCACGGTGACGTGGGATTCGTCGATGACGAGCAGGAAGTCGTCGGGGAAATAGTCGAGGAGGCAGGTCGGCGGCTCCCCGGGCGCGCGGCCGTCCATGTGCCGGGAATAGTTCTCGATGCCGGAGCAGAACCCGATCTGCTCCATCATCTCGATGTCGAAGGTGGTGCGCATCTTCAGCCGTTGCGCCTCCAACAGCTTGCCCTCCCGCTCGAACACGGCCAGGCGCTCTGTGAGCTCCTTCTGGATGCCGTCGATGGCGCGGCGCATCGTCTCCGGCCCGGCCGCATAGTGGGTGGCGGGGAACACGGCGACGGAATCCAGCCCTTCGATGACCTCGCCGGTGAGCGGATGCAGCGTCGTGAGCGCCTCGATCTCGTCGCCGAACATCTCGATGCGGATGGCGTTCTCCTCATACATCGGGATGATCTCGATCGTGTCGCCGCGCACGCGGAACTTGCCGCGAGAGAAGTCGATGTCGTTGCGCTCGTACTGCATTCCGACGAACATACGGATCAGACGGTCGCGCCCGATCTGCTCCCCCACCTGCAAGGCCGCCATCGCGTCGAGGTACTCTTC
>DASTNL010000196.1:0-5948 GCA_035720905.1 Microbacteriaceae bacterium | reverse complement strand
GGCTGCCGGCCGGGCCGCTTCTCCCCTCTTGTTCCGAACGCCGGGTGGACGGGGCGCCCGTCGGCCAGGCTGTCAAGCATGGCTACGTGGTGGCGGGAGGCGTGTGACCTGCTGCTGCCCGTCTCGTGCGCCGGCTGCGGGGCGAGCGGGGGTTCCCTGTGCACCTCCTGCCTGCGGGCGATGACGCCCCGGGTCGTGCGGGCCGATCTCGACGCCGGCCTGCCGGTCTGGGCGGCGGGCCGCTACGAAGGCACCTTGCGCCGAGTGATTCTCGCCTACAAAGATGGCGGGCGCACCGACTGCGGGCCGGCTCTGGCCGGCCTGCTGCGGGCCGCATTGCGGGCGGCGCTCACGCAGGTCCCCGCGGGCGAGGTCGTGGCGCGGCAGGGTATCCGCCTCACGACGGTGCCCTCCACCCGGGCGGCCTGGCGGCGCCGAGGGTACCGGCCCGTGCCGCGCCTCGCATCGCACGCGGGGCTGAAGCCGGCCCAGATTCTGCGCCCGCTGCGCCAGAGTGTGGATCAGGCCGCCCTCGATCGGGCCGCCCGCGAAGAGAACAGGTCGGGTTCGTTGGCCGCCCGGCGGGTGCCGGCGGGCTCCGCCTGGCTTCTCATCGACGACATCGTGACGACCGGGGCGACCACCCGAGAGGTGGCCCGGGCCATCGGCGCCGCCGGCGGCGGCCTGCTGGGCGTCGTGGCCCTCGCATACACTCCTCGGCGGGTGGCCGACGCCCGTGACACGCCGCCGGTCGGGGAGGGTGGCCGGGGTGCATGGCCGGCACTACCTTGAGGGGAAGAGGCGTGGTGACCCGCCGGAAAGCGCCGGGTGGTGCCCACGTCATGAGTGGGAGAGGTCGTCGTCATGGAACTCGAGATTTTCGGACGCAACCTTGGAATCACCGACCGCTTTCGGGAGTATGTGACCGGCAAGTCTGAAAAGATCTCCCGCCTGTCCGATCGGGCGCTGGCACTCGAGGTGAAGGTGAGCCGTCATCGCGAGAAGGCCGACAAGACGAGCCTCGAAGACCGGGTCGAGCTCACGTTGATCGGGCCGGGCCCGGTCGTACGCAGCGAGGCGACCGGCTTCGACAAGTACTCTGCCTTCGACACCGCCCAGACCCGCCTCGTCGAGCGGATACGACGTGTCAAAGATCGCCGCAAGGTTCATCGTGGCGGCATGAAACGACCCACCTCACTGCGCGAGGCCAGTTCGAAATCGTTCGGCGGCGCCGGCATCGTGCCCGCCCCCGGCGACCTTCTCGAGAAGGTGCGCACCGGCACGATTCCCATCGTCGGCGAGATGACCGAAGAGAACGCCGACGACGTCTACGGCCCGGTCGTCATTCGCCGCAAGGTCTTCCAGGCGATGCCGATGAGCGTCGACGACGCCCTGTACCGCATGGAGCTGGTCGGGCACGACTTCTACCTGTTTGTCGATTCCGAGACCGGCAGGCCGAGCGTCGTCTATCGGCGCAAAGGCTGGGACTACGGCCTGATCGCGCTGGGGGAGGAGGCCGCCTGACGGCACGGCTCCTGCGACGCGGCGGGGGCGGGTGGCCGAGAGGCGCCCGCCCCCGCCGGTTGGGGGTCTCGATCGGGGCGCCTGTTTCTGTGCGGCTCAGAGGCTATACCGGGTCGGTTGGTATAGTTGGGCGCTGCGGCCGGTGTGGCGGAGATTCGGTCTTGCAGCGCTAACGCGTGCCGTCGACGACAACATGGAGTGCATTCGTGGCCTCAGTCTTGGAGAGAGTCCTTCGGTTCGGCGAGGGGCGCACGTTGCGTCGACTCCAGAACTATGCCAAGGCTGTCGGGGCGCTAGAAGACGACTTCGCCGCGCTCTCCGACGAGGATCTGCGGGGCGAGACGGCGCTCCTGCGAGAGAGGCACGGCGCCGGCGAGTCGCTGGAAGACCTTCTGCCCGAGGCGTTCGCGGCGGCCCGGGAGGCGGCGAAACGCACCCTGGGCATGCGGCCGTTCGACGTGCAAGTCATGGGTGGAGCGGCGCTGCATCTCGGCAACATCGCCGAGATGAAGACCGGCGAGGGCAAGACCCTCGTCGCGACCCTGCCGGCGTACCTGAACGCGATCACCTCCCGCGGCGTGCATATCGTCACGGTCAACGACTACCTGGCCGGCTACCAGTCGGAACTCATGGGGCGGGTCTTCAGGGCCCTCGGCATGACGACCGGCGTGATCCTCTCCGGCCAGAACCCGCAAGAGCGTCGCGAGCAGTACGCGGCCGACGTCACCTACGGCACGAACAACGAGTTCGGCTTCGACTATCTGCGCGACAACATGGCCTGGCAGACCGCCGACATGGTGCAGCGCGGCCACTACTTCGCGATCGTCGACGAGGTCGACTCGATCTTGATCGACGAGGCGCGCACTCCGCTCATCATCTCGGGCCCGTCCTCCGGCGAGGCGAACCGGTGGTTCACCGAGTTTGCGAGCCTCGCCGCCCGGCTGGAGGTGGGTGTCGACTACGAGGTCGACGAGAAGAAGCGCACGGTCGGAGTGCTGGAGCCTGGCATCGAGAAGGTCGAAGACTACCTGGGCATCGAGAACCTGTACGAGTCGGCGAACACGCCGCTCATCTCGTTCTTGAACAACGCGATCAAGGCGAAGGCGCTCTTCAAGCGCGACAAGGACTACGTGGTCTTGAACGGCGAGGTGCTGATCGTCGATGAGCACACCGGCCGCATCCTTGTCGGTCGACGCTACAACGAGGGCGTCCATCAGGCGATCGAGGCCAAGGAGGGCGTCGAGGTCAAGGCCGAGAACCAGACCCTCGCGACCGTCACGTTGCAGAACTACTTCCGCATGTACACCAAGCTCTCCGGCATGACCGGCACCGCCGAGACCGAGGCGGCCGAGTTCATGTCGACGTACAAGCTGGGCGTCGTGACGATTCCCACGAACAAGCCGATGATCCGCAAAGACATGCCCGACTTCGTTTACAAGCACGAGGAGGCGAAGTTCGCGCAGGTCGCGGAGGACATCGTCGCGCGCAACGAGAAGGGCCAGCCCGTTCTCGTCGGCACGACGAGCGTCGAGAAGAGCGAGTACCTGTCGCGGCTCTTGGCGAAGAAGGGCGTGCGCCACGAGGTGCTGAACGCGAAGAACCACGCGCGTGAGGCCTCGATCGTCGCGCAGGCGGGCCGGCTGGGAGCGGTGACGGTCGCCACGAACATGGCGGGCCGCGGCACCGACATCATGCTCGGCGGCAACGCGGAGTTCCTCGCCGTCGCCGAGTTGGAACGCCGGGGCCTCAACCCGACCGAGACTCCGGAGGAGTATGAGGCGGCGTGGGATGAGGTTTACGCCCGCGTCACCGCGGAGGTCGAGGCGGAGGCCGAGGAGGTCCGCGCAGCCGGCGGCCTCTACGTGCTCGGCACCGAACGGCACGAGTCGCGGCGCATCGACAACCAGCTGCGGGGTCGTTCCGGCCGCCAGGGCGACCCGGGCGAGAGCCGCTTCTACCTCTCGCTCACCGACGACCTGATGCGCTTGTTCAACTCGTCCGCGGCGCAGAGCCTCATGAACCGCAGTAACGTGCCCGACGAGATGGCGATCGAGTCTCGCGTCGTCAGCCGTGCGATCCGCAGCGCCCAGTCGCAGGTGGAGGCGCGCAACGCCGAGATTCGCAAGAACGTGCTGAAGTACGACGACGTCTTGAACCGGCAGCGTGAGGCGATCTACGGCGACCGGCGGCGCATCCTCGAGGGCGACAACCTGAGTGACCGGGTGCACACGTTCCTGACCGCGACGATCGATGCGATCATCGACGACCACACGGCCGAGGGCAACACCGGCGACGACTGGGATCTCGAGGCTCTGTGGCAAGAGCTGAAGACGCTGTACCCGGTGGGCATCACGGTGGAGGAGATCACCGACGCCGCCGGCAGCCGTGGCCAGGTCACTCGGGAGGAGTTGAAGCGCGAGGTCGGCTCCGACGCGCGCATCGCGTATCAGCGCCGCGAGGAGTCCCTCGGCGCGCCCGCGATGCGCGAACTGGAGCGCCGGGTCGTCTTGAGCGTCATCGACCGTCGGTGGCGCGACCACCTGTACGAGATGGATTACCTGAAAGACGGCATCGGCCTGCGCGCCATGGCGCAGCGCGACCCGCTGGTGGAATACCAGCGTGAGGGCTTCGGCATGTTCCAGCAGATGATGGAGCAGATCCGCGAGGAGTCAATCGGCTTCCTCTTCAACCTGGAGGTTCAGGTCACCGCGCAAGACGCCGGCGAGGTGGAGGTGGGGGCGAAGGGCCTCGACCAGTCGGCCTCGGGCGAAGAGGCGCTCAGCTACTCCGCGCCGACGGACGACGGCGAGGTGGAGGTGCGTGATCGGGCCGGCCGGCTGGAGCAGGCCGCGACCGCGCGCGCCCGCCGTGCCGCGGTTCAGGAGGATGCGGCCCCGCAGCAGCCTGCCGGCCGCGGGGCCTTCGGCGAGCCGGTCGCCGCCGATTCGTCGGCCGAAGCCCAGCCCCAGAATCGCGCGGAGCGCCGCGCCCACGCCCGCCGCCGAGCCTGAGCACCCGCCGGCCCCGCCCGGCACACACCGCCCCATCGGCGAAGCGCCGTGCGTGGGCGGCCGCCGCCACACCCCGCGGTGGGCTGAAACCGGGCAGGGGCGTCGCCTCTGCCCCCCGCGTACGGTTGTCGCCTCTGCCGCTGCCCCCTGCCACTGACCCCGCGTACGGGGTGTGTCGCGCCACCCGGCCGGCAGCCACCGCTCCACACTTCACCCCGCCCCTCGAGCACGGGGCGTGTCGTAGGGGGTGGGATCGGGGAGTGCCGGTCGCGGCGTGTCGCGTCGGCCGCGCAGCTAGTTTCGGGCGATCGCGAAGAGGCGCAGCATCTCGATGTAGAGCCACACGATCGTGACCATGAGGCCGAAGGCGCCATACCAGCCGTAGGCGCGCGGCGCCCGGTTGGCGACGCCGTTCTTGATGAAGTCGAAGTCTAAGACGAGCGAATAGGCCGCCATCAAGATCGCGGCGAGGCCGATCACGATGCCCAGCGGAATGCCGAAGATCGTCGCCTGGGAGCGCAGGCCGAAGGCGAGCGAGCTGCTCACCCCGCCGAACATCATGAGCCCCACGTTGACGAGGCTGAAGATGACGTAGCCAACCATCGCGATGAGGAAGATCTTCGTCGCGCGCTTCGACGCCCGGATCTTGCCGCTCGCGAAGAGCGCCAGGGTCACGCCGAACACGACGAGCGTGCCGAGCACCGCCTGGATGACGATGCCACCCCACATCTGCTCGAAGAGGTGGGAGATGCCGCCGACGAACAGGCCCTCCGTCGCCGCATACGCGAAGATGAGTGGCGCTGACGGCACGCGTTTGAACGCGTTGATCATCGCCAGAACGAAGCCAGCGATCGCGCCGGGGATCGCCAGCGCCGGAAAGACCCACCCGATGCCGGACGCGGCGAGGAGCACGAGGAAGATCAGCGCGGTCTTGCCGATCGTGTCGTCGTAGGTCATGCGATCGGTATCGGCCGCGGTCGCCGCCGGCGACTGGTAAAGCGTCTCCAAGTCGCCGCTCGTCGTTGCGACGCTGCCCGCGAATGCGGCCCTGTTGTTCGGCCGGAATGCCGGACTCTTCGAGAAGGCAGGATTGCGTGATGCCATGATCTTCTCCGACTCCCATCGGTCGACATGCGTGACGGGCGCGAGGCGCCGATCCGTATCCCTCTTAACCTACCGGAGCGGGCCGTGATTCCGCCTGGCAATCCGCCTACCGGAGGGCGGGAGTCCACTATGCACCGATGATGTGGCGGCCTCCGGGGCCTTGGGCATGCGTAAGGCACACTCACCGGTTGCTGTCGTCGTAGGGCGCCGTGAGGCTGAGGCCGGCGTTCGTGCGTCGCCGCCCGGCCGTCGGGCCCCATGTCGCGGACGATCGGTGTCGGCGTCGGGCCTGACGCCGGGTACCGGGCG
>DASTNL010000195.1:0-4570 GCA_035720905.1 Microbacteriaceae bacterium | reverse complement strand
TCACGAGGGTCACGCCGTTGTCACCGTCGGCGGCGAGGAAGCGGGAGACCTGCTGCTGCAGGTAGCCCACCCACTCGGCGACGACATCCTTGGTGTTGAGCGTGCGTTCGGCGGTGGGTCGCGGATCGCCGATGAGCCCCGTCGACCCGCCCACGAGCCCCAGCGGACGATGACCGGCCAGCTGAAGCCGCCGCATGACGAGGAGCTGCACGAGATTGCCCAGGTGCAGGCTGGGCGCGGTGGGATCGAACCCGCAATAGAACGTGATCGGCGAGCCCGCAAGAAGCGCCTTCAATGCCGCGCGATCGGTGGAGACGCGGATCAGCCCGCGCCAGGAGAGCTCCTCCCAGACATCGCCGAAGGAGTCGTCGTTGGACTGGGCGGCAAGGGGCGACGAGTCGGGCACACCGTTACAGTATCAGCGGCCGGCGGCCGAACCGGGGCCGGCGGCACGGCCACGTCGGACCTCTTCTCCCGCGTGTTTGTGCCTCTTGTAGGCCGACACCGAAGGCTCGTCGGGCAGCCAGAATCGCCACGGGAAGTCCTCCGTGCCGCCGGGGCCGCTCAGCCCGGTGCGGGGCCCGGATCGATACTCGAGGGGCGCCGGCGCCAACTCGAGTCGGAACGGGCTCGTCAGAAGGTCGGCCCCCTTGTCGGCGAGGGTGACGCCCAACGCCATCGCGAGGAGCGCGGGCCCCCGGGCCAGGTCATGATCTTTCTTGCTCGTCGAGCGACGCGACCGGGCCAGTTCGACCCCCTCCACCACCCGGCCGGCCCGCATCAGGACACCCGAGGCCGTGCCGTCGGGCGAGCAGACGATGTTGCCGCAGGTGTACATGCCGTAGGTGAAATAGGCGTACAAGTGGCCGGGCTCCCCGAACATCGGCGCGTTCCTTGCCGTCTTGCCGCGGTAGGCGTGCGAGCCGGGGTCGGTGCCGTCGCCGAGATATGCCTCGACCTCCGTGAGCATCACCCCCACCGTGCCCTCCGTCGTCTCGTGGGAGATCACCGCCCCTAAGAGGAGCGGGGCGACTTCGAGCGCGGTGGCGTGCAGGAAGGCACGGATGGTCGGCGGATCGAACCCCCGTCGTGCTTCGTCTTCGCGGGCCAGGGGCCCCGCCGGAGAGGCGCCACGGCGCCGTTCTTGCGTCGCGCCGGCCCGCCCGGGGTGCGCGTGGCGACGGGAGGTGGCGGTGGTGGGCACTGCAGGTCGCGCCGTCACGACGCCGCCACCCCGAGCTCGCCGGCGAGCGCGGCAAGTCTCTGGCGCAGGAACGCCTGCTGTTCCGCGACCCGCTCGGGCGCCGTGCCCCCGGTGCCCGAACGCCCGGCGACCGCGCCGGCGACGCTCAACACCTCCCGCACTTCAGGCGTCAACTCGGGCGCCACGTGCCGAAGGTCGTCGTCGCGAAGGCCGGCGAGATCGGTGCCGCGTTGCTCCGCCGCCCGCACCAGGGCGCCCGTCACCTCGTGCGCCCGGCGGAACGGCACGTGCCGCTTCACGAGCCATTCGGCCACGTCCGTGGCCAGGGTGAAACCTTGCGGGGCGAGGAGGGCCATGCGTTCCTCGTCGAACGCCATCGTGCGCACCATGCCGGTGAACGCCGGCAGCAGCACCTCCAGGGTGTCGATCGAGTCGAAGACCGGCTCTTTGTCTTCTTGCAGATCGCGGTTGTAGGCCAACGGCAGCCCCTTCAGGGTCACGAGCAGACCCGTGAGGTTGCCGATGAGCCGGCC
Organism: Microbacteriaceae bacterium; assembly: GCA_035720905.1. Lineage (GTDB taxonomy): Bacteria > Actinomycetota > Actinomycetes > Actinomycetales > Microbacteriaceae > DASTNL01. Next base: position 2,833 of record DASTNL010000195.1, on the reverse strand, counting down.
CGACTTGCCGCGCGCCAACTCGGCGATGTCGGGGTTCTTCTTCTGCGGCATGATCGACGAGCCCGTCGAATAGGCATCGTCGAGGGTGACGAAGTGGAACTCCTGGGTGTTCCACAAAACGATCTCCTCGGCGAGGCGGGACAGGTCGACGCCGACCTGGGCACAGAGGTAGGCGAACTCGGCAACGAGATCGCGCGCCGCCGTGCCGTCGATCGAGTTCGGCGTGCTGGAGGCGAAGCCAAGCTCCCGGGCGACCAGGCCCGCGTCGAGGCCGAGCGTCGTTCCCGCGAGCGCACCGGAGCCGTACGGTGAGACGTCGTTGCGGCGACGCCAGTCGCGGATCCGTTCGAGGTCTCGGACGAGCGGCCAGCAGTGGGCTAACAGGTGGTGGGCCAGAAGCACCGGTTGCGCGTGCTGCAGGTGGGTGCGCCCCGGCATGATCGCCTTCGGATGCCGCGCGGCCTGATCCTCCAACGCGTCGGCCAGGCCCAAGAGGAGGCGGGCGAGGCTCGCGGAATGGTCGCGCAGGTACATGCGGATGAGCGTTGCGATCTGATCGTTGCGGCTACGGCCGGCCCGCAACCGGCCGCCGAGCTCTGCGCCGGCGCGCTCGATGAGACCGCGCTCCAAGGCGCCGTGCACATCTTCGTCGTCGGGGTGCGCCCGGAACACGCCGTCGGTGAGGTCGGCCTCCAGGCTCTCGAGGGCCGCGAGCATCGCCTGGAGCTCGTCGTCGTGCAGGTAGCCGGCGCGTGCGAGGGCACGGGCGTGCGCCCGGGAGCCGGCCAGGTCGTAGTGCGCCAGGCGCCAGTCGAACTGCGTCGACCTGCTCAGTTCGGCGAGCTCGGGTGCGGGGCCGCGGGCAAAGCGGCCGCCCCAGAGAGAGCCCTCGCGCACGGCCCCCGAACCCTCCTTCGACCCCGACCCGTCGGGCACCGCCTGCGGCTGCCCGTCGTCGTTCTCGGCCTCGCTCACGCCCGGCCTCTCCTTCCTTCCGCGGCCCGCGCCGCGGGGCCGCCTCCGCCGAACGCCCTCACGCCCGCAGGTCGCGGCGGGCGGCGATCTTGCTCGGCAACGACCACAGCTCGATGAAGCCCTTGGCCAGCGACTGATCGAACGTATCGCCGGTGTCATAGGTGGCGAGGTTGAAGTCGTAGAGGCTCTGGGCGCTGCGCCGGCCAGTGACGACCGCGGTCCCCGCGTGCAGCCGCAGCCGGATGTCGCCGCTGACGTGCCGCTGGGTCTCGTCGACGAACACGTCGAGGGCGCGCTTCAAGCCTGAGAACCACAGGCCGTCGTAGACCGCCTCCGCCCACTTCGCCTCGACGGTTCGCTTGTAGCGGGCCAGGTCGCGTTCCACCGTGAGGTTCTCGAGCTCTTCGTGGGCCGCGATGAGCGCGATGCCGGCGGGCGACTCATACACCTCGCGGCTCTTGATGCCGACGAGGCGGTCTTCGACCATGTCGATGCGGCCGACACCCTGGCCGCCGGCGAGGCTGTTCATCCGCAACACAGCCTCCAGCGGGCTGACCTCGTCGCCGTCGATCGCGGTGGGGATCCCCTCGGTGAAGGTGATCGTCACCTCGGTGGGCTCACGCGGCGCCGCCGGGTCTTGGGTGTAGGTGTACAGGTCTTCGATGGGTGCGTTCCAGGGGTCTTCGAGGAATCCCGTCTCGACCGCGCGGCCCCACAGGTTCTGGTCGATCGAATAGGGGCTCTTCTTCGACTGCTCGATCGGCAGGTTGTGTTCCGCCGCGTAGACGATCGCTTTGTCGCGGGTCAGGGCGAAGTCGCGCACGGGGGCCAGCGAGGTCAGCTCTGGGGCGATCGCCGCAATGGCCGCCTCGAACCGCACCTGGTCGTTGCCCTTGCCGGTGCAGCCGTGCGCGATGCTGTCGGCGCCGAGCCGCTGCGCCGTGCGGGCCAGGTGCTTCGCGATCAGCGGCCGGCTGAGCGCGGAGACAAGCGGGTAGCGCTTTTGGTAGAGCGCGTTCGCCTTGAGCGCAGGCATGAGGTAATCGGAGGCAAACTCCTCCTTGGCGTCGACGACGACCGCATCGACCGCACCACAGGCCAAGGCCCGTTGACGGATCGCCTCAAGGTCTTCGCCGCCTTGACCGACGTCGACCGAGAGGGCTACGACGTCCTTGCCGGTGGCGTCGTGCAGCCAGCCGATGCCGACCGAGGTGTCGAGTCCGCCCGAGTACGCGAGGACGACGCGTTCCGCCATGATTCTCCTTTGGGGTGGTCGGCGACCACGAGAATCGCCGAATAGTTGCCGGATGGATGTCTGCCGACCCGCGTGCGGGGGCCCCGGCCCGCACGCGGGAAGGGTGGTGTGTTCAGTGTAGGGCGGGCGCCTGGCGGGTCAGGAGCCACGCCAAAAGCGCCTTCTGCGCGTGCAGCCTGTTCTCCGCTTCGTCCCAGACGACGCTGTGCGGTCCGTCGATCACCGAGGCCGCCACCTCGTAGCCGCGGTAGGCGGGCAGGCAGTGCAAGAAGATCACATCGGGCGCCGCGCGGCCGATGAGGGCATCGTCGACGCAGTAGCCGCGGAACTCCTTCTGCCGCTTCTCCTTCTCGGCCTCCTGCCCCATCGAGACCCAGGTGTCGGTGACGATGACGTCGGCGCCGGCAGCCGCCTCGGCCGGCTCGCCGCCCACCTGCACGCTGCCGCCGGTGCGGTCGGCGATCGCCCGGGCGTCGGCCACGACGGCCGCGGAAGGCCGATAGCCGGCCGGCGCCGCGATGCGCACATGCATGCCGGCGGTGGCGCCGGCGAGAAGGTACGACTGGGCCATGTTGTTGGCGCCGTCGCCGACGTAGGCGACGA
>DASTNL010000194.1:0-2030 GCA_035720905.1 Microbacteriaceae bacterium | reverse complement strand
GGCACTCGTCGCGCCCAGCACCTCATCGCTGTCTACCTGGAATCTGCTCATAGGCCCTCCTGTGCTCCGATGCGATGAGGCTACGGGCCTCGGGCTATTCCGTCGGCGGCCTGGGTGAGAACGGGTAGAGCCTCTTACCCTGCGAATCCCGTGGAGGGGTCGCGGCGGGTTGCCCATCGCCGCTGCAGCGCCGCAGTCACGGTGGGGCCGGGCGCTGGACGGCACGGCGTGGCGTAGCACGACCAGAGCCTCCTCGGCCATGCATGGCCTACCCACGGGCCGCGTGCCCCCGTAGCGCCGTGGCTGCTCCGTTGCCGGAGCGTGCTGGCAGGGCGGGTGTCCGTCGCCGTCTCTGCGGGCCCCTCAATGCCTCGGCGGTTCCGTCGCAGGCCCGGCAGGTGAGTTCGTGCCTGGGTTCGCCCCGGCCTGGGGCCCCGCGTATGGGCCCGACGCCGTGGCGGCGTGCGGCCCGTGGGCCTCCGGGCGTTCGGGAGCCAATGGCAAGACGATGCGGAACGTCGCGCCGCCGCCCGGGGTCTCCCGGGCCTCGACCGTGCCGTGGTGGGCAGCGACGATCGAGGCGACGATGGCGAGACCCAGTCCGCTGCCGCCCGTCTCCCGCGTGCGGGAGGTGTCGGCGCGCCAGAAACGCTGAAAGATCTTGTCGCGCAGCTGCTCGGGGATGCCTTCGCCGTGATCGACGATCTCCAGCACGGCGCGGGCCGCAGCCGGGTCTTTCTGCACGCGGATCTCGATCGGGCTGCCCTGGTCGGTATAGCGCAACGCGTTGCCGACGAGGTTGGTGATGACCTGCCGAATCTTGTTCTCGTCGGCTAAGACTGCCACGGTCGCCTCGGGTGGGGCAGGCGGTGGGGCCTCGCCGGCGAGAGGCTTGGGCTCGGTCGCGGGGGCCCCCGGAATGCCGGCATCGCCTTGCCGGGAGGCCTTGCCGCGGGAGCGCAGCCTGGCCAGTGTCGCGCCGGCGAACGCTATCGGCCCGGTCGGCGCGGCCGGGGTCGCGGGTGTCGGTGGGGCGGCGGCCGCCGCCGGGTCCTCCGCCGCGGCCACGTCGGGGGGCGTCTCGACCCGCACCGTGCGGCTGGGAGCTGACGCGGTCACGTCCATCGCAGCGTCTCGGGCGATGGGCACCAGGTCGACACGGGTCATGTTGAGCGGCTTCTCCTCGTCGAGCCGGGCGAGTTGCAGAAGGTCTTGCACGAGCAGGCCCATCCGCGTCGCCTCGCGTTCGATGCGGTCCATCGCCGAAGCAATCTCTTCGGGCTTCTGCAAGGCGCCCATCCGGTACAGCTCGGCGTAGCCACGCAGCGAGACGAGCGGGGTGCGCAGCTCGTGGCTGGCGTCGCCGACGAAACGACGCATCTGCGCGATCGTCTTCGCCCGGCCCCGCAAGGCGTCGTCGATGCGACTCAACATGATGTTGAGCGATCGGCTGAGGCGCCCCACCTCGGTGTTGGGGGTCGCGCCCTCCATCCGCTGGCTGAAGTCGCCGGCGGCGATCTGAGCGGCCGTATGCTCCACTTCACGCAGGGGGCCGAATGTGGTGCCCACCACCATGCGGGTCAGCCCGGCGCCGACGGTGAGCACCAGGATGCCGAAGCCGAGGAAGATCGTGAGGTAGCTCGACATGACGGTGTCGATCTGCTGGGTCGAGGCCGCGACGATGACCGTGCCGTTCTCTTGATCGGCCGAGATCAGGGGCACGATCGTCGCGGTCGCCCGGTAGGTGGTCTCGTTGTTGGCGCTCGGCAGGTTGAAGTCGTGTCGGCTCATCTCGAGGCCCATGGCGAGGCTCACCCTCGCGGGAACCTGCGGCAGATGGCCGGCAGGTTCGTTCTTCCAGTTGACGCCGATCCGGTCGCCGGCAGCGTTGTACAAGACGACGAAATACGCGCAGGTACTGCCGTCAGAGGCGATCTCGTCGTCGCCGCTCGCAGGGGAGGCCAGGCAACTCTTGATGTTGTTCGGCTGGCTGGCCGCGTCGAGCTGCGTGTCGAGTTGTCCGACGAGAA
>DASTNL010000193.1:0-11125 GCA_035720905.1 Microbacteriaceae bacterium | reverse complement strand
GAAGTCGGCGGGCGTGAGCTATGCCTTCGCCCCTGTCGTCGGCAAGAATGGCGTCAGCAAGAGCACCCTTGGCGTCAACGACTGGATCTGGGCCTTCAAGACGAAAGCGAACCATGAGGCCGCCGACAAGGCGTTCCTGAGCTTCGCCTTGTCGAAGGAGAACCAGATGTCGTTGTTCACCGAGTACAGCATGCTGCCCGTCGTGCAGAGTGCCGGCAACGAGGTCAAGAGCGAGAACCCGCAGCTGAAGCCCTTCATCGACTCGCTGCCGACCGACACCTTCTACCCGGTGAACCAGAAGACGTGGCCACAGGTGAACTCCGCCTTCCAGCAGAGCATCGCGGGCGCCGTCAGCAGCAACCCGAAGGCGACCCTCTCGCAGCTCCAGCAGACGGCGCTCGGGCAGGGCTGAGCCCGCCAGGCGTCGACCGGCAGAGGCGTTCGGTGCGGGTCCACCCGGGCCTGCACCGAACACCCCGGCCACACCCGCCTCGCCGCATGATCACCCGATCGGAGACCTGCGGCAGGGGCCACCGTACGAACACGAACGAAAGTACATCCCATGAGCACCACGACGGCCTCGAGGGCCGGGACGCGACGACATGACGCGCCCGCACGGCGCGGCGAGAGACCGCGGCGACGACACGGCGGGATACGACGCTTCGAGGCGGCCTTGTGGGTCGGCCCGGCGGTGCTGCTCATCGCCTTCGTCGTGCTGTGGCCGATCGTCACGATGTTCAAAACCGCCTTTCAGAAGATCAGCCCCTATGGCGTGACGGAGGGGCCGGCCGGCTGGAGCAATTTCACCCAGCTGACGCACCTGCCGGTCTTCGGCCTCGTTCTGGTGAACACACTGGTCTGGGTCGTCGTCATCGTCGTCGTCACTATGGTGCTCTCGCTGGGCCTCGCCCAACTCTTCAACCTGCGCTTTCCCGGCCGCAAGTTCACCCGGTGGGCGCTGATCGCCCCGTGGGCGGCGTCGGTGCTGATGACGGGCATCGTCTTCAAATGGATGCTGACCACCGGCTCCGGGCTGCTCCTCATGGTGGGGCACTGGCTCGGCCTCGTCTCTTCCGTCTCCCACGCCAATCCGCTCGGGCAGGCGGCCACGTCGATGCCGTGGATGATCGCCGTCGCGGTCTTCGTCTCCCTGCCCTTCTCGACCTACGCGATCTTGGCCGGCCTCACCGGCATACCGAGCGACATCTACGAGGCGGCCGCCGTAGACGGCGCCTCTCGGTGGAAGCGGTACTGGAGCGTCACACTGCCGCTCCTGCGGCCGGCGATCGTCGTGGCGACGCTCATCAACATCATGAACGTCTTCAACAGCTTTCCGATCATCTGGGCGATGACGCAGGGGGCACCCAACAACTCGACGGCCACGACGACGGTCTACATGTACATCCTCAAGCAGACGAATCTCGGCCAGTCGGCAGCCTTATCGGTCGTCAACTTCGTGATCGTCATCATCTTGGCCGTGTTCTTCTTGAGGGTCAGCGGCTGGAAGGCGGGGCAAGACTGACATGTCTGAGTACACCGTGACCGCGCGGCGCACCGCCAAGAGCCGTGCGCGCTCGTATGGCGGCCGCCGGCCGGCCTGGAAGACCGTCATCCTTTCAGCGGTGATGTATGTCATCGCGTTCGTCTTCGTCTTTCCCTACATCGAGATGGTGCTGACCTCGTTCCGCACCGATAAGACGCTGCTGGCGCCGACCGTGCTGCCGACGGCGTGGTCGTTCTCGGCCTACACGACGTTCTTCCAGACCACGCTCTTCGGGAGCCTCGGCATCTCGCTGATCATCGCCTTCGGCGCGACCGCCGTCGTGTTCCTGGTCGCGACGCCGGCCGCCTACTACGCGGCACGGTACAAGTTCAAGGGCCGGATCGCGTTCCTGATCCTGGTGCTCGTCACCCAGATGGTGCAGCCCGCGTCGATGCTCATCGGCATCTATGTGCAGTACAAGACGCTCGGCGGGTTGAACGCCGTCTGGGCCTTGATTCTCGTCAACGCGGGATTCAACATGGCATTCGCCGTATGGATTCTGACCGCGTACTTCGGTTCGATTCCGAAAGAACTGGAAGAGGCGGCGCAGGTGCAAGGCTGCAGCCGGATAGGCGCCATCTGGCGGGTCACCTTGCCGTTGGCGGGGCCGGGGGTCATCACGGCGTTGATCTTTACCTTCATCGCCGCCTGGAACGAGTTCCTGACGGCGTTGACCCTCATCTCGTCGCCGGGCAAACAGCCGTTGCCTGTGACGATCAACAGCTTCATGGGCGCATACGGCACCGACTGGCAGCACCTCTTCTCTGCCTCCGTCATCGCGACGATCCCCGTGATCGTGCTGTTCGCGTTGATCGAGGGCAAAGTCGTCGGCGGCCTGACCGCGGGGTCGATCAAGTAGGCCTGCCACTCGGGCGTGCCCGTGGGGTGCGGCGTTCGGCGTGCGTTCGGCAGGCGCCGAGCACCCGACGTGCCCGGCCGCGGGCGGCGTGGCGGGCGGCGCGATGCGCGGTTCCGGAGGGGGGATGCGTGTCGCCGGGCGTCGGCAACGAACATGGCGCTCCGCGGCCGGTAAGGCCACGGCCGTAAGAAGGCCGAAGGGCAGACAGAAGTGAAGAAGTGACAGGAGAAACGGTGTGAGGCTCGGAATCGATATCGGCGGCACGAAGACCGACGCCGTCGCCGTAGACGAGGCGGGGGGCGTCTTGGCACGCCTGCGCAGGCAGACCGGGTTCGGGGCGGGTGCGGTGCTCGACACCGCAGCGGAGGTGGCGATAGCCCTTGCCGGCGAGGCCGGCGTGTCGATCGGCGACTTCGCCTCCGTCGGCGTCGGCATCCCCGGCATGGTCGAGCGGGCCGTGGGCCATGTGCGGTATGCCGTGAACCTCGGTGTCGCCGACCTGCCGCTGGCCGACTTGCTCTCCGCCCGGCTCTCCGGCGTGCGGGTCACCGTCGAGAACGATGTGAACGCCGCAGCGCTCGGGGCGTATCACACGCTCGGCCTCGAAGGTTCGATGGGCTTTCTCAACCTCGGTACCGGGCTCGCGGCCGGCGTCGTCGTCGACGGCGAGATATGGCATGGCTCCTCGGGCGCGGCGGGGGAGATCGGCCACATCCCCGTCGACCCGCACGGCGTCGTATGCATGTGCGGCCAGGTCGGCTGCCTCGAGACGAAGGCCTCGGGCTCCGCCGTCGCGCGCATGTGGCCCGTCGACGCCCGGTTCCCCGTGATCGATCTGTTCGAGCGGGCCGGCCTTGGCGAGGAAAAGGCGGTGCGGGTGCGTGACGAGCTGGCCGACGGCATCGCGGCGGCCATCCGCATGCTCGCGCTGACGGTCGACGTCGACGTTGTGACGATCGGTGGCGGGCTGAGTAATCTGGGAGAGCCGCTCCACGAGCAGATCGGGGCGGCATTGGGGCGTGCGGCCCACCATTCGCCGTTCCTGGCCTCCCTCGGGTTGGCCAGGCGGGTGCGCATGGTTCCGGCCGGCAGTTCGATCGCGGCCGTGGGCGCCGCCCTTGCCGCCACCCGGCGGCGTGAACGCGACGTCGTCGGCATCCCCGCCGACTGACGTTCGCCGCGGGCCTGCACCGGGCTGTCGGCGGGCGTCGTATTACCGGAAAGGAATGCCGCAGCATGGAGGTCATCATTCTGCCCTCGCCCGCCGAGGTGGGCAGGATGGCCGCGACGCTCGTCGTCGAGGCCGTCACGAAGAATGCCCGGGCGGTCATCGGGCTCGCGACCGGCTCGTCGCCATTGGCGACCTACGCCGAGTTGGCGGCACGCGCCCAGGCGGGGGAGGTGGATTTCTCTCACGTGCGCGGCTTCGCGCTCGACGAGTATGTCGGCATTCCGGCCGAGCATCCGCAGAGCTATCTCTCCGTCATCCGGCGAGAGGTGGTGGAGCCTCTCGGCATGAACCCCGACCTCGTTCGGGTGCCCGACGGGCGGGCGGCCGACGTGGCCGCGGCTGCCAGGGACTACGACGAGGCGATCCGTGCCGCGGGCGGCATCGACGTGCAGCTGCTCGGCATCGGCGGCAACGGGCATATCGGGTTCAACGAGCCGACCTCGTCGTTCGCCTCGCGCACCCGGGTGAAGACGTTGACGCCGCGTACCCGTGCCGACAATGCCCGGTTCTTCGAGCGTGCCGACCAGGTGCCGGTGCATTGCGTCACCCAGGGGCTCGGCACGATCATGGAGGCGCGTCGGCTTCTCCTCGTGGCGCAGGGCGAGAAGAAGGCGGCGGCCGTCAAAGCGGCCGTCGAGGGCCCGGTCTCCAGCATGTGCCCGGCCTCGATCTTGCAGTTCCACGAGCACGCGACGGTGATCGTCGACGAGGCCGCCGCCGGGCTCTTGGAACGCCACGACTACTACACCTACGTCTACGCCAACAAGCCCCGCGCCTGAGCCCGCCGGTCAGGCGATCCGCTCACCGGCCGCCCACACCGAGCGCACCGACCAGGCGCCGTCGAAGAGCACCGCGTCGGCCGCGTAGCCGGGGGCGAGCCGGCCGAACTCGTCCGCGCGGCCGAGCACCCGCGCGGGCGTCAGGGTCAACGCCTCGACCGCGGCCCGCGGCTCCAGGCCGACCCGTTCGATCGCGAGGCGCAGCGCGCGGTCTTGTGTCAGTGTCGAGCCCGCGATCGAATCGGTGCCCTTCAAGACCGCCTTGCCGCCCTTGACCGTGACGTCGAGGGAGCCGAGCCGATACTCCCCGTCACCGACGCCCGTCGCGGCCATCGCGTCGGTGATGAGCGTCACCCGCCCCGGCGCGCCGGCGAAGAGCAGCCGGGCCACGTCGGGGTGCACGTGGACGCCGTCGAGGATCAGCTCGAGGGTCACGCCCGGGCGTGACAGGGCGGCGACGATAGGGCCGGGTGCCCGGTGGTGGATGCCGTTCATCGCGTTGAACGTGTGGGTCAGGAGCCGGGCGCCCGCGTCGAACCCGGCCAGGGCCTGGGCGTGGTCGGCCGCGGTGTGGCCGACGGCGGCGACGATGCCGCGCTCGTGTGCCCGGCCGATCACCTCCAGCGCGTGGGGCAGTTCCGGCGCGATCGTGATCTGGCGCACGGTTCCGCCGCCCGCGTCGAAGAGGTCTTCCGCCTCGGCGAGGCTCGGTGTGCGGAGGTTGGCGGGGTCGTGCGCGCCTTTGCGGGCCGGGGCCAGGTAGGGGCCTTCCAAGTGGCTGCCGAGGATCAGCGGGTCGTGCCTGGCGAGCGAGGCGATGCGGCTCAGCGCGGCCTTCGTCTCGGGCAGGGGGCTCGCGACGAGGCTCAACACGGAGCGCGTCGTGCCGTGCGCACGGTGCACGGCCAGCGCCGCCTCGATACCGCCGGCCTCCTCGTCGAAAGCGTGGCCGCTGCCGCCGTGGCCGTGCACGTCGATGAAGCCGGGCGTCAGCCGGTCGCCGTGCGCGTCGACGACGAGGGAGGCCGGCTTGCCGCGCCAACCCGCACCCTGACCGGTCTCGACGATTCGCCCGCCCCGTGCCGCGAACCAGAAGTCCGCGCACTCGCCGTCGGCGTCGACCTTGTGCGCCGAGTGCAGGATGAGGTCGAACGGTTCGCCCGCCAGGGGGCTCACGCCAGCTCCCGCCGGCCGCGCATCACCCCGACGGCGACGGCGGCCGCCGCGAACACGAGGGCCACCGCGGGATTGCCGAGGCTCCACCAGGCCAGGGCGGCCGCGGCGGTGACGGCGATCTCCGCAACCGCCCGGCCGAACGGGTCGACGCGAATCACGGCACGGGGTGAGAGGAACAACGCCCACACGAGGACTGCGGCAGCGGGTGCTGCGATGCCGGCCACCAGGTTCCACGGTGCCGTCTTCGTCGCCAGCCCCCACGCCGCGAGGCTCGCGAAGGCGAAGAGGTCGAGCGCGAGGCCGGCGATGGTGATGATGCCGGCAGGCGACGCGGCGCGCGGGGAATCCACGCCTGCGATTCTATCCGGTGGGCGTCTTCGACCTCCGGCCCGGCGGTGTGCGGCTCGCGGCGCGCTCAGCGGAAGATGATCGTGCGCGCGCCGTCGAGCAACACCCGCTTCTGCGCGAACCAGGTGACCGCCTGACGGAGCGTTCGGCTCTCTTCGTCTTGCCCGATCGAACGCAGCTCGGCCGGGCTGTCGCTGTGGTCGACGCGCGTCACGTTCTGCTCGATGATCGGGCCCTCGTCGAGGTTGCTCGTGACGAAATGCGCGGTCGCTCCGATCAGCTTCACGCCGCGGGCGTGCGCCTGCCGGTAGGGCCGGGCCCCCTTGAAGCCGGGCAGGAACGAATGGTGAATGTTGATCGCCTTGCCTGCCAGCCGTTCGCAGAGCTCCGGTGAGAGGATCTGCATGTACCGGGCCAAGACGACCAACTCGATGTCGTGTTCTTCGATCACCTCGACGATGCGGCGCTCGAAGGCGGCCTTATCGGCCGGCGACGCGATCGGCAGGTATTCGAAGGGCACCTCGTAGAAGTCGGCCAGCTCGTGCAGCACGTCGTGGTTGGCGAGAATCAGCGGGATCTCGACCGGCAGCTGGCCGGCGCGGTGGCGGAACAACAGGTCGTTGACGCAATGCGCCGCCGTCGAGGCAAGCAAGAGGGTGCGCGTGGGGCGCCCGACGACGTCGAGGTGACAGGTCATCTGATGCCGGTCGATGACGGGGCGTAACGCACCCAGGAACTCGTCGTGTCCCGCGGGGCTCGAAACCTGCAGGCGCAAGAAGAACCGACCGGTGTCGGGGCTGGAGAACTGTTGGCTCTCGGTGATGTTCCCACCCGTGTCGACGATCGCCCCGGTCACGTCGTGCACGATGCCGGGCCGGTCGAGGCACACGAAGGTGAGCACCCACTGCGTCGTGGTCGGGGAGGCGGGACCTGGGGCGGAGTCGGCGGGCAGGGCAGTCACCCCTTCAGCGTATCGGCCACCCGACTCCGAACCCGCCTGCCGCGGTTCAGAAGCGAGGTGCAAGGCCGCACCTTTCGGGGATGTGCTGGGCATGGCGCTCCCGAACAGCAGTGTGATTCGTGATGCGCGCCACGCATCACTTAAGAGATGATTGCCTCCTTCCGGCATAAGGAGCTTCGCCTCTTCTTCGAGACCGGGAGTACCACGGGCATACCGGCAACACGTGCGAGACGACTCCGGACACGGCTGGCTGCACTTGATGCTGTGGCCACGGCCGACGAGATACCGCAAGCACCAGGCTGGCGGGTGCATCCCTTGAAAGGTGATATGGACGGCCGATGGTCACTGACCGTGACGGGTAACTGGAGGATCACGTTCGGGTTCCGTGAGGGGAACGCCTACGTGCTGGATTACGAGGATTACCACTGATGAACGGGATCAAGCCCATGTTCAACCCGCCGCACCCCGGCGAGTTCATCACCGAGGCCTATCTCGAACCGCTCGGTCTGAGCGGGCGCGAGCTAGCTCGACACCTCGGCGTCGCCCCCTCTACGGTGGCCCGTCTGCTCGGTGGCACCAGCCGCCTCACCCCCGACATGGCAGTCAAGCTCGCCAAGGCCTTGGGCTCGACACCGCGGTTCTGGCTCACTCTCCAGACCAACTACGATCTCTGGCAGGCCCGCTCTGTGGATGTCTCCGACATCATCCCCATCAACGCCGCCGCATAGGCGCGGTATCCGTTGGGTGGGTGTTCTGGGCCGTGTCGATGGGGCTCCTGCTCGCCGTTGCTGTCTTGGGAGTCGTGGCCCGTGTCGGTCATCGCGTGGCCCCGCCGGCGGATTCGCGCCTCTCGTCGCCGCGGGTCTGATCCTGAGGCAGAAGCCGGGCGAGCGCCACTCGCTGCCTGGACCCAGGCCGCCAACGCCGACAAACGCCAAGTCGACTGGCGGCTCACCGCCAGCGACGCCCGCATCAAACTCCGTCACCTATACCCAGCCGTTGAGAAGCGACAGCTTCATAGCGAGAAGCCGGCAAAGGCCGAGGAGGGCGCACACGCTGATAGAATCGTGCCGTCGCGACTGGCGTTGGGGCGGGTTCCGCCCGTCTGCGGATGGTGCACCATCAGGGAGCGACGAGCATGGATTCGACCGCGCGCCTGGGCCGGAACGCGAAGCCGCTGCGGCCTGCCCGGGCGCAGCATCCGTGACCGAGAGCCGAACCGACACCAGCAAGGAAGACCGTGACTGATTCCACCTTCACCCGCCCACTTTCCGAGGTCGACCCCGAGATCGCCGCCCTGCTCGAGCAGGAGCTCGGCCGGCAGCGCGACTTTCTCGAGATGATCGCCAGCGAGAACTTCGTGCCCCGTGCCGTGCTCGAGGCGCAGGGTTCCGTCTTGACCAACAAGTACGCCGAGGGCTACCCGGGCCGACGCTACTACGGCGGCTGCGAGTATGTCGACGTCGTCGAGCAGCTCGCCATCGACCGCGCCAAGAGCCTCTTCCACGCCGAATACGCGAACGTGCAGCCGCACGCCGGCGCCACGGCGAACGCCGCCGTGCTGCACGCGTTGGCGAAGCCGGGCGACACGATTCTTGGCATGGAGCTCTCGCACGGCGGGCACCTGACGCACGGCATGCGCATCAACTTCTCGGGAAAGTTCTACAACGCCGAGTCGTACCAGGTCGACCCGAAGACGTTCCTCGTCGACATGGACGCGGTGCGTGACGCCGCGCTGAAGCACCGGCCCTCCGTCATCATCGCAGGCTGGTCGGCCTACCCCCGGCAGCTTGATTTCCAGGCATTCCGTACGATCGCCGACGAGGTCGGCGCGCGACTCTGGGTCGACATGGCGCATTTCGCGGGTCTCGTCGCTACGGGGCTGCACCCGTCGCCGGTGCCCTACGCCGACGTCGTCTCCTCCACCGTGCACAAGACGATCGGCGGGCCGCGCAGCGGCTTCCTCTTGAGCCGCGACGCCGGCCTCGCGAAGAAGCTGAACTCCGCCGTCTTCCCGGGCCAGCAGGGCGGCCCGCTCATGCATATCGTCGCGGCGAAGGCTGTGGCCTTCAAGCTCGCCGCCGGCGCAGACTTCAAAGACCGGCAGGAGCGCACGGTGCGGGGCGCGAAGATCGTCGCCGACCGGCTGACCGCCGCCGACTCGCGCGCGGCCGGCGTCGACGTGCTCACCGGGGGCACCGACGTGCACCTCGTGCTCGCCGACTTGAGGGCGAGCGAGCTCGACGGCCAGCAGGCGGAAGACCGGCTGCACGAGGTCGGCATCACGGTGAACCGCAACGCGATGCCGTTCGACCCGCGCCCGCCGATGGTCACCTCGGGCCTGCGCATCGGCACGCCGGCGCTCGCGACCCGGGGGTTCGGCGACAAGCAGTTCACCGAGGTCGCCGACGTCATCGCCGAGGCGTTGAAGCCCGTCGCCGACCTGCCCGCCCTGCGTGAACGGGTGGCGAGGCTCGCCGCCGAGTTCCCGCTGTACGAAGGGCTGAACGCGTTCGGCCGGCCGCTCGGTCAGACGGCCGAGGCCGTGCCGGCCGGCGCGCTGCGCTGACCCCGCGCGGTAACGGCCATGACGGCGATTCGCCTCGACGGCAAGGCCACCGCGGCCGCCATCAAAGATGAGCTCGCCGCCCGGGTTCGTGCGCTTGGCGAGCGCGGCATCCACCCCGGGCTCGGCACGCTGCTGGTCGGTGACGACCCGGCCTCCCGGTCGTACGTCGCCGGCAAGCATCGGGATTGCGCCGAGGTGGGCATAGCGTCCACCCGGATCGACCTGCCGGGCGACGCGACGCCAGGCGACGTGCGGCAGGCGATCGACCGCCTCAACCAGGACTCGGCTGTCACGGGATTCCTCGTGCAGTTGCCGCTGCCCGCCGGGCTCGACGGAGGGGAGGCGCTGCGCCGCGTCGCCCCGGCGAAAGACGCCGACGGCCTGCATCCCTGGAACCTCGGCGCGCTCGTGCTCGGCGTGACGGGCTCGCTCACGACGCCGTTGCCCTGCACCGCCGCCGGCGTCGTCGAGCTGCTGCGCCGCTACGACGTGCCGATCGCCTCCCGCCGGGTCGTCGTCATCGGGCGGGGCATCACGGTCGGCCGCCCGCTGGGGCTCCTTCTCACCCGCAAAGGTGTCGACGCCACGGTCACGCTCACTCACTCGCGCACCGCGAATCTGGCCGACGAGGTGCGCCGGGCGGACATCGTCGTGGCCGCCGCAGGCCACGCCGGGCTTGTGCGGCCCGAATGGGTGAAGCCCGGCGCGGCGGTCGTCGACGTCGGCATCACGAGGGTCGGCACCGCCCCGAGCGGCAAGGCCAGACTCGCCGGCGACGTCGACCCGGCCGTGGCCGAGGTGGCCGGGTTCCTTTCCCCCGTGCCGGGCGGGGTGGGCCTCATGACGCGGGTCATGTTGCTCGAGAACATCGTCGCGGCGGCGGAGCGGGGCCTTAGGCAGTCGGCGCCCCGCGCCGACCGATGATGCCGGGCGGTGCTCGTGCCGAGGCGATGCCCGGCGGCGGGCCGCCGGGCGGGGAGGGCGCGGCTGCTCCGGTCACCACGCCCCACGTCTCCGCCTGGCCGGGCAACGCGCCGATCCGCATGGTGGTGGTCGATATCGACCACACCCTGATCACCGACGATCATCGCCTGACGGCGCGTACCGTCGCCGCCGTGCGCGCCGCACGGGAGCGGGGCGTGGCCGTCGTTCTGGCCTCTTCCCGCCCGCCGCTCGGCATGGTGGGCTACCTGCGCGAGTTGGGCCTTACCGACCCGGAGCCGTTCATCGCCTTGCAGGGCGGGCTGATCGCGACCCTGGCCGGGGTCGTGCGGGTGCTGCATTCGAGCCCCATCCCGCTGAGGCTCGCCCGGCAGGTCGCCCTGGCGGGCGAGGCCGCGGGGGTCAGCGTCAACTGGTATTCGGGCACCCGCTGGTTCGTCTCCCGTCTCGACGAGCGGGTGCGCCGTGAGGCCCGCGTCGTCGGCACCCGGCCGATCGAGGCCCAGCTCGCCTCGGTGCGGCACGATCCGGAGAAGATCCTCTTCATCGCTCCGGGCGGGGCCGATGCGCGGGGTCTCCGGAAGATTCCCCTGCCCGCCGGGGTCGAGGCGACGTTCTCCAACAACGGATACCTCGAGGTGACTGCCGCGGGCGTGGGCAAGGGCTCCGCCCTGCGGATCGTCGCGAACGGAGCCGGCGTGCCGGCGGCCGAGGTGG
>DASTNL010000192.1:0-2076 GCA_035720905.1 Microbacteriaceae bacterium | reverse complement strand
CGGCCCGTGACGGCCGGCCGTACCGGGCAGTTGGCGCCTCTCGGCCCGCCCGTGCCGCAAGCAAAGAATCGATACATGGTGACAAGAGAAGAGGATCGTTCGTGAGCAGGCACTTTTCATCCCCGCCCCGGCTGGTCATGGGCGAGGGAGCCCTGGAAGAGGTGGCGGCAGAGCTGCCGAGGCTCGGCACCCGAGGGCTCATCGTGACCGATCCGGGAATCATGGCGGCGGGCATCCACGGCCTCGTCCGCGGAATCCTCGGTCGGGACTTTCCCGTCGAAACGTTCTCCGGCGTCGTCGGCAACCCCGACATCGCGACCGTCGAGGCCGCCGACGAGGCGCGGCGCGCCGCGGGCGCCGACGTGCTCATCGCGATCGGCGGCGGATCCAGCATCGACGTCGCCAAGTCGGCGGCGCTTCTCGGCACGAACGGCGGCGGAATCGCCGACTACGAGGGCGTCGACCGTTTCGACAAGCGTCCGCTGCCCGTCGTCGTCGTGCCGACCACCGTCGGCTCCGGCTCCGAGGTCACCAAGGGCGCCGTCATCACGAACCCCGACACGCATGTGAAGATGGTCGTCGTCTCCGACCTGATGTTCGCCACGATCGCCGTGCTCGATGCGAGGGTGGTTGAGGGGCTGCCCGGCCGCATCGCGGCCACCACCGGCATGGATGCCCTCACCCATGCCATCGAGGCCTACGTCGCGAAGGGCGCGAATCCGGTCACCGACGCGTTGTGCCTCGGGGCGATCGAGATCATCGGCAAAAATCTCGTTCCGGCCTCCCGCGGCGACAAGACGGCCCTCTACAACATGCTTGTCGCCTCGTCCATGGCCGGCATCGGCTTTCACGACGCCGGCCTCGGCGCGGTGCACGCGCTCGCCAACACGCTGGGCGCCCAGTTCGGGGTGCATCATGGCACGGCCAACGCGTTGTTCCTGCCGTACGTCATCGACTTCAACATCCCGGCGGCGCCGGAACGCTTCGCCCGCATCGCCGCCGCCCTCGGCGAAGAGGTCGCGGGTCTCGCGCCGGCGAAGGCAGCGCTGCGGGCCTCGGCCGCCGTGCATCGCCTGGCCGAAGAGACGGGTGTGCCCCGCCATCTCTCCGACGTCGGGGTCGGCGCCGACGCCATCCCCGCGCTCGCGCGCGACGCCCTGACGCAGGCCGATCTGCCGGGGAATCCCAGAGAGGTCACCCTGGCCGACCTCACCGATCTTTACACCAAGGCACTCTAAGGAGTCGTTCATCATGAGCACTGCAACCGAATCACGGCTCGTCGGGCACGTCATCGGCGGGTCGCCGGTCGAATCGGGCGACGAGGCGATCGAGCGCCGCGCGCCCGGGACCGACGAGGTCGTCAGCCGGGTTCTCGCCGGCGGGGCCAGGGAGGTCGAGGCTGCGGCCCGCGCGGCTCGCCACGCCTTCGACGAAGGGCCGTGGCCGAAGATGACGGGGATGGAACGCTCCATCCTCGTCGGCAAGGTTGCGGAACTGATCGAGCGCGACAGCGCGAGGCTCGCCGTGCTCGACGCCGAAGAGACCGGCAAGCCCATCAAACTCGCCGAGGGCGACATCGCCGGGGCCGCCGGCCTGTGGCGTTACGCCGCCTCGCTGGCGCTCACGATGCACGGCTCGTCGATGACGAACAACGGGCCCGACTTCACCGGACTCGTCTTCCGGGAGCCGGTCGGCGTCGTCGGGCTCATCGTGCCGTGGAACTTTCCCGCGCTGATCCTCAGCCAGAAGCTGCCGTTCGCGATCGCCGCCGGCTGCACGGCGGTCGTCAAGCCGTCGGAGTTGACGAGTTCCAGCGCCCGGGAGATTCTACGGCTCGTCGCCGAGGCCGGCATCCCCGAGGGGGTCGTGAACCTCGTCGTCGGCGACGGGCGTGCCGGGCAGGCGATCTCGGAGTCGATGGGCATCGACTTGGTCTCCTTCACCGGGTCGACCGTGACCGGCCGCCGCGTGATCGCTGCCTCCGCCGGCAACATCAAGAAGCTTTCGTTGGAGTTGGGCGGCAATGCGGCGAGCATCGTGTTCGCCGACGCCGACCTCGAAGACGCCGCCGCCGGC
>DASTNL010000191.1:0-8391 GCA_035720905.1 Microbacteriaceae bacterium | reverse complement strand
GGTTCAAGCACGGCGACACCTTGGCCTTCGGCATCCTCGACGAGGAAGAGCGCGAGTTCGTCGTGCTCTTAGGGGACCCGTTGTATAAGGGCTTCGACACGACCGGCGAGCGGGTGAAGCTGGCCGAGGCACGCCTTCTCGCCCCGGTCATCCCGCGCTCCAAGGTGGTCGCCGTCGGCAAGAACTACCGCGAGCACGCCGCCGAGATGGGCGGTGTGCTGCCCACCGAGCCGCTGCTCTTCTTGAAGCCGAACACGGCGGTGATCGGCCCGGGCGACGCCATCGTCTTGCCTCCGCAATCGCACCGGGTGGACCACGAGGGCGAGCTTGCCGTCGTTGTCGGCGCGGTGGCGAAGAACGTGCGGGCCGAAGATGCCGCGAGCGTGATCTTCGGCTATACGGTGGCCAACGACGTCACCGCCCGCGACCTGCAGCGAAGCGACCTGCAATGGGCCAGGGCCAAGGGCTTCGACACGTTCTGCCCGCTCGGGCCGGTGATCTCCACCGAACTAGACGTCGCCAGGACGACGGTCGAGACCCGCGTGAACGGCGAACTGCGCCAGTCGGGCCAGACCGCCGACCTCATCCACACGATCCCCAAGATCGTCGAATACGCCTCCTCCGTCTGGACCCTGCTGCCGGGCGACGTGATCTTGACCGGCACTCCTGCCGGCGTCGGGCCGCTCACCGACGGCGACACGGTGGAGGTCTCGATCTCTGGCATCGGCACGCTCAGCAATCCCGTGCGCGGCCCACAGGCCTGAAGCGGGGTGTGCGGCCGCCCGGCGGCGGCTTGGTTCACGCCGGGATCCGGCGCAGCGGGCGGCCGATAAACTGAGGCCCTATGCCTTCTTCGCGCTCCTACCCGGTCACCACGGCGGCCAGCCACGATATCCGCCTTCGTTTCTGCCCATCGCCGACCGGCACGCCGCACGTCGGCATGGTGCGCACGGCGCTCTTCAATTGGGCGTACGCGCGGCACACGGGCGGCAAGCTCGTCTTCCGCATTGAAGACACCGACGCCGAACGCGACAGCGAAGAGAGCTACCGGCAGATCGTCGAGGCACTGCGGTGGCTGCAGATCGACTGGGACGAGGGCGTCGAGGTCGGCGGTGCGCACGGCCCGTACCGGCAGTCGCAGCGCGGCGAGATCTACCGAGACGTCATCCGCCGGCTCGCCGAATCGGGCCACGTCTATGAAAGCTTTGCCACGGCCGCCGAGATCGAGGCGCGCAACGTCTCCCTCGGGCGGGACGCGAAGACCGGGTACGACAACTTCGAGCGGGAGCTGACCGACGCGCAACGGCGCGCGTTGCGCGACGAGGGCCGCCGGCCGGCCCTGCGCCTGCGCGTGCCCGACACAGACCTCGGCTTCGACGATCTTGTGCGCGGCACGATCACGTTCCCTGCCGGCTCCTTCACCGACTTCGTCGTCGTCAGGCCGAACGGCGCGCCGCTCTACACCCTCGTGAACCCGATCGACGACGCCATGATGGGTGTGACGCACGTGCTGCGCGGCGACGACATCCTTTCCTCCACCCCGCGGCAGATCGCGCTTTACCACGCCTTGATCGATCTCGGCATCGCGTCAGCAGTGCCGCGGTTCGGCCACCTGCCGACGGTGTTGGGGGAGGGTACGAAGAAGTTGTCGAAGCGCGACCCCGAGTCAAACCTGTTCCACCACCGGGATCGCGGGTTCATCCCGGAGGGGCTTCTCAACTATCTCGCGCTCCTCGGCTGGGGCTTCTCGGCCGACCGTGACGTCTTCACCCGGGAGGAGATGATCGCCGCGTTCGACGTGGCCGACGTGAAGCCGAACCCGGCGCGCTTCGACCTGCGCAAGGCGGAGTCGCTGAACGGCGACCACATCCGTATGCTCTCCGACGAGGATTTCGCCGAGCGCAGCGTCCCTTATCTCGTGCGGGCCGGCGTGCTGCACGAACCCGTCGGTGCAGGGGATCGCGCCGTGCTGGCCGCCGCCGCGCCACTCGTCAAGAGCCGCGTGCGGCTGTTGGGGGAGACCCCGGGCATGTTCGGGTTCCTCTTCGTCGACGCGGCCGCCCTCGTCATCGACGACGACGCGCGTGCGACGCTCAAACCGGATGCCGGCGACGTGCTCGTCGCGACCCGGGCGGCGCTGGACGAGGTGGGCGACGCCGAGTGGCAACATGAGCGGATCGAGGCGGTGCTGCGGGCGGCGCTGGTCGAGAGCCGTGGCCTGAAGCCGCGTCTCGCGTTCGGGCCGCTGCGGGTGGCGGTCACGGGCCGCCGCGTTTCCCCGCCGCTCTTCGAGTCGATGGAGATCCTCGGCCGCACGGAAAGCCTCGCGCGGGTCGACAAGCTCGCGGTGCGGCTCACGCAGCTGGCGTGAGGCGGTGCTGCCCGCGGTCGGCGGCACTCGTCGCCCGGCGGGCCGCTCGTCGCCCGGCGGGTTTGGGGCTGCCCGGCCGGTGGAGGATCAAGGCCGGAGGCGGCCTACGCTTCGGCTCCGTGCGGCGGGCCGGGTTGGCCAAAGGGTGCCCCGCCACGTATCCTTGAACCCGGCGCGGTGACGCGTCACGCCGGCCGGCAGCTGAGGGCTGCCACGGGCGGTGGGGTGTGGTGTAATTGGCAACACGGCTGGTTCTGGTCCAGTTGTTCTTGGTTCGAGTCCAGGCACCCCAGCTCTGAAAGACCCTCGGTTCACCGGGGGTTTCGCCTTTTCACCGACTCTTTCTCATCGACCGTGTTCTCGGCGTGCACCTCGCTGTGCACCTTACCCAGAAGCGCGACCGGCGATTTCGCCCGCCCGTCGACGCCATGAATGTGGGCGCGTGTCGTCGCGGCCGGGGACCGCGGGGGCCGCGGCAGGGTCCACGCCGTGTGAGACGAGGACCGGCGCTGCCCGCGCGGAATGCTACTGCACCGACCAGCCTCCGTCGCTGGGGAGGATCGCACCGTTGATGTTGACGGCGTCGTCGCTCAAGAGGAAGGTGATGGAGGCGGCGAGGTGTTCCGCGGTTGCCAGGGTCGGGATGGCTTGTTGGAAGGGTGCGAGGCGTGTCGAACCGGCTTCGGACACCTGAGGTGGCATGGGAATGCCGGTGGCCACCCCGCCTGGGGCGACAGAGTTCACGCGGATTCCTTTCGGGCCGTACATGAAGGCGGCCGACTTCGTCAGGCCGATGACGCCATGCTTGCTGGCGGTGTAGGCGTTTCCCGCGGCGTTGCCGCGCAGGCCTGCTTCGCTGGAGACGTTGAGAATCGCGCCGTGGCCGGCTCTCTCCATGAGGGGAAGGACCGCACGCATGAGTTTGAAAGGGGCGGTGAGGTTGATCGCGATGACGCGGTCCCAGATAGCGTCCAAGGTCTCTCCGGCTGGGGAGAAGTCGTCATTGATGCCCGCGATGTTTGCGAGCCCGTCGATATGATCGCCGGCAGCGGCGATGACGGCGTCGATGGCGTCTTGTCGAGTGAGGTCGCCGGCGACGACGACGATGTCGGCGTTCGGGAGTTCTGCGGCGAGTGCCTCGAGCTTGCCGGCCGCGATGTCGGCGGCAACGACGCGGCCGCCTTCGCGGGCGACGCGGGATGCTGTGGCCTTACCGATCCCGGAGGCGGCTCCCGTGACGATCACGGTCCTACCCGAAAAACGGCCCGTGATGGCCTGCTCGGTCCAGCCCGCGTCTGAGGGGTCGTCTTCGGGGATCTCGCCGCCGTTCGCTGAGCGGACGAGACCATCGATAACGGATTGTGGCATCTGCCCTTGACTGAGGGCGACCAGCTGTTGCAGGGGCAACCCGAGCACGGGTGTGAGAGATTCGGTATTCGCACCGGCTTGAGCGAGGAGGTCCTTGATAAGTTCACCGCCGGCGGGGTCGTTCAACCAGTCGCCGATGGTGGAGTGCGCGGTCAGTGCCATGGTCTTACCTCGTCCCCTGTCGTCCACAATTACGCAACGGTGCGTCTCGTAACAGCTCAGCGTACGCCTCGATACGCTCGACATGTGCCTCGCCCTCGCAGTGAGAAAGCCCGCCGCTCTGTGTTGGAGGCGATGCGCGTCGCTCTGGCCTCGGGCGGCTACGACGCCGTGACGATCAAGGGCCTTGCGGCCGGAGCGGGGGTGTCGAAACAGACGATCTACCGCTGGTGGCCGACGAAGGCCGCGATCCTCGGCGAGGCACTCCTGGAGGGCGAACTGCCTGTGCCCGCCCTGCCTACGACAGAAGACCTTGGTGTCGACCTGCGTGCCTGGTTCATGGCGATGTCGGCGCAGGCCAGAAGCGGGGCGAGCGTCGAGGTCGCACGGGCGCTGATCGCGGTGACGGCGACCGACCCCGAGCTCGGTGCCGTTCTCAACGCCAGGCTCGCCGGCCCGATCGTCACACAGATCGTCGCTCGGTTGAGGGCCGCTCAGCAAGCAGGAGACGTGCGACGAGACGTGGATGTCGCGGCCATCGCCGATCAGTTCATCGCCATGTCGTCCTATGCGATGCTTGTGGGCAGACTGTTTGATGAGGAACGGGTGGATGCGGTGGTAGGAGTGCTGCTACGGGGGATGCTGGCTCACTGAGGGCCCGGGGCCCGGAGGCGTTAACCTCGAGCGCCGGGCGCTCGGTCACGGAGGAGCCCGAAGTCTTTGTTCCGTACTGCTTCCCCGCCCATGTCGTGTGCGGGGTCACGCCCGTCGGCCGGCGATGAGGATCTGCGTCGGGCCGGCATGTCGGAATGGTTCGAGCGCCGCATCCGTTGCTGACGTGTCGGTGACGAGCGTCCATCCTGTGGGCGGTGCCGTCCACCATCCGGCGGGAGACGGGGCGCCGGCCTTGCTGCCGTCGGCGACGACGTAGACGGAGCCGCCGGCCCTCATCATGGCCGCCTTGAGCGAGGCTTGCTCGGCCGAACGCTCAGAGACGCCCCGCTGCGCGTCGATCGCGTCGCCGCTCACGAAGACGTGATCGACCGTGATCGCCGAGACGAACTTCTCCGCGGCCGGCCCGAAGAAGCTCGCGCTCAGGTGACGGAACCGCCCGCCCACGGCGTACAGGTCGATGTTCGGGCGTGGTCCGAGAATGCCCATGACCGGCAGGCTGTCGGTGAAGACGGTGAGGTCCTTCGTCGTCGCCAGCATGCGCGCGACCGCCTCTACGGTCGTTCCGGCGCCGAGGAGTACGCGGCTGCCCTCGGCCACGAGCTCCGCGGCGAGACGCCCGATCGCGAGCTTCGCGGCGGCGGCGACGCTTTCGCGTTCCGCGAGGCTCGACTCGCCCTCGGGGCGTATGACCGCGCCGCCGTGCGTGCGGATCACGCCTCCGGCCTTTTCGAGCAGGGCCAGGTCGCGGCGCACGGTGGAGGGCGAGATGCCGAGCCCGCTCGCGAGGCTCTCGACGCTCTGCGGCCCGAGGAGAAGGCTGCGCCGGATCTTGTCAAGCCGGCTGTCGCGGGTCACGACGTGGAAGCAATCTGTTGCGTGCGGCTCGCGGCGAGCGCGACCGCCTCGCGGTACGCCGCGAGGAGCGGGCGTTCGTCGGCGATCCCTCGGCCCGCGATGTCGAATGCCGTGCCGTGGTCGACGGAGGTGCGCACGAACGGCAGCCCGACCGTCACGTTGACGCCGTTCTGCAGGCCGAGCAGCTTCACGGGGATGTGGCCCTGGTCGTGGTATTGGGCGACGACGAGGTCGAATCCGCCCTGCCGTGCCTTGCCGAAGACGGTGTCGGCAGGCAGAGGACCGACGGCGTCGATACCTTCGTCGCGCGCTTTCTGCACGCCCGGCGCGATCTGGCGTTCTTCTTCACGGTTGCCGAAGAGGCCGTGCTCCCCGGCGTGGGGGTTCACGCCGCACACCGCGATTCGCGGCTGGTCGGCGCCGGCTGCCGTCAGGAGGTCGTGCCCGCGGCGGATCGTGCGGTAGACGCGTTCCGGGGTGATCGAGTGCACCGCGTCGACGAGGCCGAGGTGGGTGGTCACGTGAATGACGCGCAGGCCCGGGGCGGTCAACATCATCGAGACCTCGTCGGTGTGCGAGAGGTGCGCGAGCAGTTCCGTGTGGCCGGGAAAGTCGTGGCCGGCCTTGTGCAGCGCCTCTTTGTTCAGCGGGGCAGTGCAGATGGCGTCGATATCGCCGCTCATCGCGAGGTAGACGGCCCGTTCGATGAACTGGAACGCGCCGTCGCCGGCCTGCGCGGAGACGCGGCCCCACGGCAAGTCTTCAGGGATGCAGGCAATGTCGACCACGTTGACACGCCTCGCCGAGAACTGTGCCTCTCCGACACTCGAGACCTGCCGGATCGCGAGGTCGAGACGGCAGGCTTTCGCCGCGAGCGCCAGCCTGCGGGCGTCGCCGATGACGAGAGGTGCCGCCTCGCCGAGGAAGCCGTCGGAGGCGAGCGCCTTGACGATGATCTCCGGGCCGACGCCTGCCGCGTCGCCCATGGTGATGCCGATGACGGGCCGGTTTTCCTTCACGGGGTGTCCTTTCGTCGTGACGGGGGCGCCGAGGGCTCGGCACCGGTGGAGAGTCGCGCCAGGTCGAGGAGGGTGTCGTCGTCGCCGAAGGCGCCCGCCTTCGTGATCACGACGGGCAGCCCGACGACGTCGGCGCGGCTGCGGACGACCCCGGGGAGCACCTCCTCCTCCACCCGCATGGCCGAGACCCCGAGCCGCACCAGGAGCGACTGTGCCGTGCTGCCTCCGGTGAGGACGAGCGTGCGGTAGAGGGGCGCGAGCCCTGCCGCCGCATCCGTGAGCGCCCGTTCGACGCCGGCTCGATGCCGGGCGTGCACCTCCAGCCGGGGGTCGACGCGCAGCAGGGTGTCTTTCACGAATGCACCGATCGCCGCCGGGGCTCCTGCTCTGTTTCTCGACGGAGGTGTCGGGTCTGCGTGAGGCCCGGCCGGTGCCACGCCGACGGCGATCTCGTGCAGGCCCGCCTCGACGAGCCGTTTCGCCTGGGCCAGGGCTTCGAGGGAGTGGCTTCCGCAGACGAAGAGTACCGGGCCAGGGAGGGGCCGGCCGCCTGCCGCAGACGCGAAAGCTTGGTGTGTCGGGGCGGGGCCGTGCTGCGCGAGATGTCGGGAAAGCCCGCCGGATCCGGCCAGGATAGCCGGGTAGCTGAGGCACTCTGAGGCGCGGGCGATGAGCCGGAGGTCGTCGTCGCTCGTCGCGTCGACCACGATCGCGTCCACGCTCGTCGTCGCGAAGGATTCCAAAGCCTGCCGCAGCCGTGTCTCGCCGCCCGGGCGGCCGACGACGGCGACCGCGAGGCCTGCTATCTGCAGCGCCGCGCCGACGTCTCCGCCATACGGGATGTCGGGCCGCGGCCGGCCGCGAACCTCGACCCTCCCGCCCACGGTCGTCCTCCCCATGGCCGGAAAAGCCGGCGCTACGACCAGACGGGCACGCCCGAGGCCGTCGTGACGGCGCGCCGTCGCGAGCACGGCGTCGAGCTCGGTGCCGACGTTGCCGCGCAACAGGGAGTCGACCTTCTTGTAGAGGGTGGAACCGGCCCCGAGTGCGAGATGCGACGCCTTGGCCACCCTCTCGTAGGCGACATGCGCCGCCACGTCTCTCGACACGGTGTTGATGGCGGTTATCGCGGAGGGCAGGCGCTGGGAATCGAAGGTGAGGAGCACGGAGCATTCGCCGTGCGGCACCAGCGCGGCCGCCGCGTCGGCCGCGCCCGTCAGGTCGTCGGCGATGATCGTCAACCGCGTCGCCGGGGCAGGCGGTCTCATCGGGCCTTCGTCCGCGCCCCGGCCGGCACGACACCGGCCGCGACCGCCGGAGCGGAGTTGCGCGGGTGGGGGGTCTCTTTCGTCACGATCGTCACCGCCTTGCCTAGCCGAGTGTGTGGCACGGCCTCGCCTACCCGGCCTCGGCCCTGCGCCACACTGTCTTGCGTGCTTTAATCAAATACGTGCTCGAAATGAGCATATCGTCTCGGTGAGCCGGAGGCGACGTCGGTGGTGTCGAAGACCGGGCTGGGTGTCGGCAGGCGTCGGCAGGTCTGGGGCCCGCGGATCGCGCCGGTATGTTGCGTCGTGTGTCGCCCGAGATGCGTGCTGTCGCCCCAGACAGCACGATGGGGGAATGCCTCGACAGATACGCTTCAACGCCTTTGATATGAACTGTGTCGCGCACCAGTCTTCCGGCCTGTGGCGGCATCCCGATGACCGCTCGCGGCACTACAACGACCTCGAATATTGGACCGGTCTCGCCAAGCTTCTCGAGGCCGGCACGTTCGACGGCATCTTCATCGCCGACGTGTTGGGCACCTACGACGTGTACGGCGGCAACAACGTGGCGGCGATCCGCAACGGGGCGCAGGTGCCCGTGAACGATCCGGTGCTCTTGATCTCGGCGATGGCGGCCGTCACCAAGAACCTCGGCTTCGGCGTGACCGCGGGCACG
>DASTNL010000190.1:0-20113 GCA_035720905.1 Microbacteriaceae bacterium | reverse complement strand
CGACGTGAACGGCACGCTCTGGTTCGTGCGCAACGGTGAGATTCTGCGGGTCGGGAACATGTCGCATGGCTGGTCGCGGGTGATCCTCGACCTCTCGGTGCCCTTGAGCGCCGACCTCGACGAGGTGAAGTCGGCGCTCATGGCCGAAGCCAACAAACTTGCGACGACCCCGAAATGGCGCGCCCGGATCCTCCGCCAGGCGGAGCTCTGGGGGCTGGAGTCGATCGCCGACAACGCGCTCGTCATCCGCATCGTGCTGCGCACCCGCGCAGGCGCGAAAGACGACGTGTCGCGTGAGCTGCGGGCGCGCGTGAAAGAGACGATGGACGCCCTCGGCGTCGACATCCCGACGCTCGCGACCGTGGTCGCCAGCGGTTTCGACGGCGCGATGAGCGTCTATGGCCTGCACCCGCCGCGCACCAAACCGCTGAACGTCGTCGCCGAGCGGCACACACGGCGCCGGCGGAACAGGCCGCCGGACGAGCCCGGCCGATGAGTTCACGACCGCGGGCAGCGCCGCGGTCGCCTTTAAACTGAAGCCATGCACACGGCAGGGGTCTCGTGACCGGGGCCGGCACGGAGACGAGCGGCGAGACCACGGGGGGTGCGGGGCGCACGGCGAGGCCAGGCACCGGGGCGGGCGCCGCCGAGGCCACACCACGCACCCCGGTCGAGGCGCTGCTCGACGTCTTGACCTTGACCGACGCCGGGGCCCGGACCCACGAAGACATCTTCACCGGCCGATCGGTGTGGATGCCGGCCGGCCGGGTGTTCGGCGGCCAGGTACTCGCCCAATCGATGATCGCCGCCTGCCATACCGTGCCGCCGGAACGGGTCGTCCATTCCCTGCACGGCTACTTTCTGCGCCCCGGTGACACGGCCCTTCCGATCTCGTTCGCGGTCGATCGCATACACGACGGCCGCTCGTTCTCGGCAAGGCGGGTGCAGGCCTACCAGAGGGGCGTGCCGATCTTGTCGATGATCACCTCGTTCCAGACGCAAGACGAGGGCTTCGACCACCAGCTCGACATGCCGGCGGGCCTGCCCCGGCCCGAGGAGCTCTCCGGCGACGACGCGAGCCTCGCGCGGCTGACGGACCCGGTCACCCGGCACTGGGCCCAGGGCCGGGCATTCGAGATGCGGCACGTCTCCTCCCCCGTGTACCTGAAGGTGCGCGGCGAGCGCGTCGCACACCAATGCGTCTGGTTCAAGACGCGCTCGCCCTTGCCCGACGACGAGAACCTGCACCGTGCCGCCCTCGTCTACGCGAGCGACTATTCGATCTTGGAATCGGTCTTTCGCCGGCACGGCGTCAGCTGGTCAGACCGAGACGCCAAGATCGCGAGCCTCGACCACGCCATGTGGTGGCATAGGTTCGGCCGCGTGGATCGTTGGCTGCTTTACGCGCAAGAGTCGCCGAGCGCGACGGGAGGCCGGGGGTTCGCGACGGGTCGTATCTATACGCGAGACGGCATATTGCTGGCGAGCGTGGCCCAGGAAGGGATGATCCGGGTCGGAGGGCGCTGAAGACACCGTGCCCCGGCCAGCTAGTGCCTGTTGAACGTGACGGGGTCGCCAAGGTACGGCCCCCACGCGGCCCGCTCCCGTTGCGTGAGCCGGCGAGGCCGGCGGGTGGCGGCGTCGACCAGCACGATAGTCGTCGAGGCTCGCACGTAGACCGGTTCCGGCAGGCCACGCGGCGGATGCGCCTCGTAGCAGACGTCGAGACTCGCCCCCCCGAGCCGGCCGAGCCAGAGCTGCACGTCGATCGGTTCGCTCATGTAGGGGATCGGCGTCAGGTATTCGATCGTGTGTTTCGCGATGAACGACAACGTGTCGGCATCGGCGCCGCCGGCGAGAACCCGGGTCGTCTCCGACGCCCCCTCGCCCGGCTCGGCGGGTTCACGCAGGCCGGGAGCCAGATCGGGCGCCCAGAACGCCTGGATGCGCGCCTCTTCGAGGAGCCGGAACATCTCGGCGTTGTTAACGTGCCCGTACGCGTCGACGTCGCTCCACCGCAGCCGGACCGGCACGTGGAGGCGCCTCATCCGCGGGTGAGCCTGCGATACACCGAGCGATGCGGTCGGGCGGCGTCGGGGCCGAGGCGTTCGATCTTGTTGGCCTCGTAGGCCTCGAAATTCCCCTCGAACCAGTACCACGCGGCCGGGTTCTCCTCGGTGCCCTCGTAGGCCAGGATATGGGTGGCGACCCGGTCGAGGAACCATCGATCGTGGGTGACGACGACGGCACAGCCCGGGAATTCGAGCAGCGCGTTCTCGAGGCTGGAGAGCGTCTCCACGTCGAGGTCGTTCGTCGGCTCGTCGAGAAGCAGCAGGTTGCCGCCCTGGGTGAGGGTGAGGGCGAGGTTCAGGCGGCTCCGCTCCCCGCCAGAAAGAACCCCCGCACGCTTCTGCTGGTCGGGACCCTTGAAGCCGAACGTCGACACGTAGGCGCGGCTCGGCATCTCGGTCTTGCCGACACGGATGTAGTCGAGCCCGCCAGAGACCACCTCCCACAGCGTCTTGTCGGGGTCGATGCCTGCACGCAATTGGTCGACGTAGGAGATCTGCACCGAGTCACCGATGACGAGCTCGCCGGCGTCGAGAGACTCCAGGCCCACAATCGTCTTGAACAAGGTCGTCTTACCGACGCCGTTTGGCCCGATCACGCCGACGATACCGTTGCGCGGCAGCGAAAAACTCAGCCCGTCGATGAGGGTGCGCCCGTCGAACCCCTTGACGAGGTCTTTCGCCTCGATGACCAGACTGCCCATGCGCGGCCCGGCCGGAATCTGAATCTCCTCGAAGTCGAGCGGGCGGCCTCGCTCCGCTTCAGCCGCCATCTCTTCGTAGCGGGCCAGACGGGCCTTCGACTTGGCCTGCCGGCCCTTGGCGCCGCTGCGCACCCACTCGAGCTCGTCAGCGAGGCGCTTAGCGAGCTTCGCATCCTTTTTACCCTGCACCTGCAGGCGCTCGTGCTTCTTCTCGAGGTAGGTCGAGTAGTTGCCCTCGTACGGGTAGAGCCGACCTCGGTCGACTTCGCATATCCATTCGGCCACATGATCGAGGAAGTACCGGTCGTGCGTGACGGCCAGCACGGCGCCGTGGTACTGCGCCAGATGCGCCTCGAGCCACTGCACGCTCTCGGCATCCAAGTGGTTGGTGGGCTCGTCGAGAAGCAACAGATCCGGCTTCTGCAGAAGCAGCCGACAGAGGGCCACGCGACGCCGTTCGCCGCCGGAAAGCACCGAGACCGGGGTGTCGGGCGGCGGGCAGCGCAGCGCATCCATCGCCTGGTCGAGCTGGTTGTCGAGATCCCAACCGCCGGCGGCATCGATGGCCTCTTGGAGACCTCCCATCTCAGCGAGCAAGGTGTCGTAATCGGCGTCGGGGTCGGCCAATGCCGCGGAGATCTCGTTGAAGCGGTCGATCTTGCCCTTCAACTCGCCGACGCCCTGCTGCACGTTCTCGAGCACGGTCGCGGAATCATCAAGCTCCGGCTCCTGCAGGAGAATGCCCACCGAATAGCCGGGGGAAAGCTCGGCGTCGCCGTTGCTCGGCCGCTCGAGGCCGGCCATGATCTTGAGGATGGTGGATTTGCCGGCGCCGTTCGGGCCGACGACGCCGATCTTCGCGCCGGGCAGGAAGGCCATGGTCACGTCGTCGAGGATGACCTTGTCGCCGACTGCCTTGCGGGCTCGGACCATCGAGTAGATATATTCCATAGAACCTTAACCGTCGCTCTTCGCCGTATGTCAACCGGGCACCAGCCTACCCGGCGTGCCCGGCCGGCATCGCGAAGCGGTAGAAGCTCAGAAGACGGGTTCCGGTTCCGGTAGGAAACCCTCTCGCGGTGTGGCCAAGGCGGGCGTCTGCGGCGGCGCAGGCGGCGCCGCAGAGGACGCCGCGGCCCGGGCGACGGGGCCTTCTGACGGCGCGAGGCGGCTCGCCGGTGCGAACGTGAGGTCGAGGCCGACGGTCTCGGCCACGATCTCGACGGAGGTGCCGGACCGCTCGCCGGACTGCCAGCGGGCGATTCTCAACCTTCCCACGACCGTGACACGCTCGCCCTTGCGCACCGAGGCGACGACATGGCTGGCAAGGCCTCGGTAGGCACTGACCGTGTACCAGTTGGCGGGCTGTTCCACCCATTGCCCGGTCGCCTTGTCGAACCTGCTGTGGTTGGTGGCCAGGCGAAAGGACGTCATGTCGATTCCGGATTCACCGACCCGACGCTCCGGGTCGGTGCCGACCGTGCCCGTCACGGCGAGGATGTCAGGTGTGCGCATGATGGCCTCCCTCTTCTGCCCCCGGGCGTGCCCCGGGTGCTAAGACGAGCCTGGCCGACCGCGCGCCACGACACGTCGCGTGGCCGACCGCCACGGAAGACATCGCGCCGGGGCGATCCTGTGCAGGAGGCGGTGTCCTCCCTCTTACCTCTTACGGAGAAAGGACGGCCGGACCCCCTGCCTGCGTGTGCAGTGGCAACTCAGGTAACGGCGCCGACCACGAGCACACGGCCGGCCGCGGCACCGCACGTGCCAGGCGCCCGTACCGTCAGCGGGCGTACTGCGCGAAACGCTTGCGAATCTTCAACACCTTCGGCCTGGTGACCACCATGCAATAGCCCTGGCCGGGGTTCTTCGCGTAGAAGTCCTGGTGGTAGCCCTCGGCCTCATAGAACGTCGTCAGCGGCTCGATGGCGGTGACGGTGCTCCCCCACCAGCCGGCGGCACGGTCGCGGGCCGCCTCGAAGAGGGCACGCTGCCCGTCGTCGGTGTAGAACATCGCCGAGCGATACTGGGTTCCGATGTCGCCGTCCTGCCGGTTCAGCTGGGTCGGGTCGTGCATGGTGAAGAAGACGTCGAGAACCGTCTCTGCCGGAATCTGTGTCTCGTCGAAGGTGACGCGCGCGGTCTCGGCGTGGCCGGTCGATCCGGCGCAGACCAGCTCATAGCTGGGGTGCGCGACCGTGCCGCCGGTGTAGCCGGAGGTGACGTCGGTGACGCCGCGCAGCGTGCGATAAACCGCGTCGAGGCACCAGAAGCAGCCGCCGGCCAGATGAAAGGTTGTCATGGGAACGGGTTCCTTTCTACCTCTTCTATTCTCCTACCATGAACGCATGACCTACGCTCCCGATGCCCACCGCTACGACACCATGACCTACCGCCGCAGTGGGAGGAGCGGCCTTCTCCTGCCGGCCGTCTCCCTCGGCATCTGGCACAACTTCGGCCCCTCCCGATCGTTCGAGACCCAGCGCGCCATCGTGCGCCGCGCCTTCGACCTCGGCGTGACGCATATCGACGCCGCGAACAACTACGGCCCGCCGCCCGGCGCCGCGGAAGAGACCCTGGGGCGCCTCGTGGCCGGCGACTTTCGCCACCACCGTGACGAGCTCATTCTCTCCACCAAGGCCGGCTACCTCATGTGGCCGGGGCCGTACGGGGATCACGGCAGCCGCAAGTACCTCCTGGCGTCGCTGGACCAGAGTCTTTCCCGCCTGGGCGTCGACTATGTCGACGTCTTCTACCATCACCGGCCCGACCCGGAGACGCCGCTCGAAGAGACGATGGGAGCGCTGGCCGACGCGGTCCGGCTCGGCAAGGCGCTGTACGTCGGCGTCTCGAGCTACTCCCCGGAGGAGACGCGTGAGGCGGCGGCGATCCTCCGCTCGATGGGCCTGCCCCTGACGATCCACCAGCCGAGATATTCCCTGTTCGACCGACAGGTGGAACACGGCCTGCTGGATGCCGTCACGGAGGTCGGCGCCGGAACAATCGTGTTCTCGCCGCTCGCGCAGGGCCTTCTGACGAACCGCTACCTCGACGGCGCGATCCCGGCAGACTCGCGCGCCGCGACCAGCCGCTTCCTCGACCCGTCTCGCATCGACGACGCGTACCTCGCCCGCGCGCGCGCCTTGAGCGACATCGCCCGCCGGCGCGGCCAGAGCCTCGCGCAGCTCGCGTTGCGGTGGGTTCTGCGCCGGCCGGAAGTCACGAGCGCCCTCGTCGGCGCCTCGAGCGTCGCCCAACTGGAGCAGAACGTCGCCGCGCTGGAAGGCCCGGACCTGACGGCGGCGGAGCTGGCCGAGATCGAACCGCTCGCCGTCGACCTCCCCTCGCACTGACCGGGTCCGCAGGCCTCAGACCGGCCTGCTCTTTGGGCGACGCGCTGACGGGTTGTGCCGCCCGTGACCGTCGCGCCGATACGATGCCCGCATGCAGTGGCTCTCAGACTTCACGGCCTGGCTTACCTCCGACGACACGCAGCCGGTGGTTTTCACCGCGATCGTGCTTGCCCTGGCAGTCATCGTGGCCGGCCTCCTCGCCGCGTGGATCTCTCGCGGTGCCCTCCAATCCGTTCTCACCCGCACGGAGCGCCAACAAAAAGCGTCGGCCATCACCGCTATCGTCGACGCGGCGACGGAGGCATCGGTGTGGAACTCGCTGACGCCGCAAGAGCAGATCCTGAGCGACCGGGCGGTCGGACAGGCCGACACGCTCATTCGACTCATGCCGGTTCGCGGCTCGGGCACGGCGGCGAACTGGGCGGCGCATCAACTCGCCGAGATGAAACGCCACTCGGCGACGTACAGCTATCAGCTCGACCCGGCCGTCGCCGAGCTGCGCGACAGGCTCATCGAATGGCAATACCACCCGCGGCGCATCCACAAGACGTTCCAAGAAGACCTCGACCGGTGGTCGTTCGAATACCAAGCCGAGAAGGAGGATCGCGAGGCCGCGCGCCGACAGAACGATCCGGCGGCGAACACGTCTCGACCAGACCCGGCGGGGCCGGCGGCGGAAGGCCTGCGAGCCGAAGACCTTGAAGACGACGAGGCTCTCACCAAGACGGTGGCGACCCCGACGACCCCCGGGGCGCCCGAGGCCGCGAGACAGGCCGACGGCGAGACTGCGCCCGCGTCGGAACTCGTCGTCGACCAGAACCCGGGCATGCTCCCGACCGGCCCCGGCGCCGACTAGCCTCGTCGCCGGCCTGCGGCGGCCACCCGAGCTACGCCGGCCGCCACGCGGGTCGGCGTGCGTCAGTCGAAGGGCGTCGCCGGCAGGCGCCGCTTGTGGGCACTCGAACGGTAGCGGCGCTCGATCGCCTCGGCGTCCGCCGGCTGGACCTCGCGGCCTTCGAGGTAGTCGTCGATCGCCTGGTAGGTGATGCCGAGCTCGGCCTCGTCGGGCTGGCCGGGCCGGCCATCCAACAGGTCGGCGGTCGGAGTCTTCTGCCAGAGGCGTTCCGGTGCGCCCAGTGCCGCCAGGAGTGCGGCGCCCTGTCGCTTCGTCAGGCCGGTCAGCGGGGTGAGGTCTGCCGCACCGTCGCCGTACTTCGTGAAGAACCCGGTGACCGCCTCGGCGGCGTGGTCGGTGCCGACGACCAGCATCTTGTCGGCGCCGCCCACCGCGTATTGCACCGCCATGCGCACCCTGGCCTTCACGTTGCCACGGTCAAAGTCGCTCAGGGGGCGGCCCGCGGCGGCGCAAGCGGCGACGAGAGAGTCGACCGGCCCCGCAATGTCGATCTCCACCTGCTCATCGGGACGGATGAAATCCAGCGCGAGACGCGCGTCATCGTCGTCGTGCTGCCGCCGGTACGGCAGGCGCACGGCTACGAACCGTGCCTCTCGACCCCCGTCGCGCAATTGCTCGGCCGCCAGCTGGCACAGCCGGCCCGCCAACGAGGAGTCTTGCCCGCCCGAGATGCCGAGCACCAGGCCCGCGGCCCCCGTGCGACCAACATAGTCGGCGAGGAAGCGCACGCGGCTCAAGATCTCGTCGTGCGGATCGATCGTGCCTTCGACATGTAGCGCGCGGATGATCTCCGACTGCAGCACACGCATGGTGGCAGCGTATCAAGCCCGCACGGCATGCCCTCGGCGGCGCAGGTCGCGGCGGATGATCGCCTCGGTGAGGGCCGCGCTCGGCGCCGCCGGCGCCGTCGGGCTTTTCAGAAGGCTGAACATCACGTCGCCGAGCTCCGGCAGCCCGAAACGCCTGGTCACCTTGACGAGGTCGTCGGGGATGAGGGACTGCGGAAAGACGGCGATGCCCAACCCTGCCCGCACGGCCGCCAGCGTGCTGTTGACATCCTTGATATTGCAGGTGATGCGCCACCGTCGGCCCACCGACTCCAGGGCACGGATCGCCGTGCGCCGGCTGAGGCTCGGCGTCTGGTAGGTGACGAGCGGCACCGCGTCGTTCTCGTCGATGAGGGTCTTGTCCTGCCCCATCCAGACGAGCACGTCGCGACGCACCGGGATACCGGTCGCCTCGTCGGGCTCCTGCTTGATGAAGACGAGGTCGAGCTGGCCGGCTTTCAGGCGGCGCAACAGTGCGGCGGACTGGCTCACGGTCAGCTCCAGCTCGATCTGCGGATGCAGCTGGCGAAAATGCCGAAGGATGCGCGGCAGCTGCGTGATCGCGAGGTCGTCGGCGGTGCCGAAGCGCAGCCTGCCGCGCATCTGCGAGCCGCGAAAGAAACTGACCGCCTCGGCGTGGATCGCGAGGATGCGCCGGCTGAAGCCCGCCATCGCCTCGCCCTTCTCGGTGAGGTGCACATGGCGCGTGTCACGGGTGACGAGCACGCTGCCCGCGGCCTCCTCCAGACGCCGGACATGTTGGCTGACCGTCGGCTGGCTGATGCCGAGCTGTTCCGCGGCGCGCGTGAAGCTCTCGGTGTCGGCGACCGCGAGAAAGGTGCGCAGGAGCACGGTGTCGAAGGGCCGCACGGCGGCCTGCAGGCCGGCCGTCACATCATTGGGATCCACAATGCTATTTATAGTCGCGATCGGCTTCCAACATGACTGGGCCGTGTTTAACCTGGAAAAGTCGGGGCGCCATCAGGGCCCAGACCTCCGACCTAACATCTTTGGACTGCTTTCTCGATGACTCCGCCGCACGTGGTCGACCCTGCCATAACCGCCGCGATCCCGATCGTCGCCGAACGACCACCGTGGAGCGAGATGTTCGTCGCACTGAAGGTGCGCAACTACCAGCTCTTCGCCTCGTCGAATCTCGTGCAGAACACCGGCAACTGGATGCAACGCATCGCGATGGACTGGCTCGTTCTGCAGCTGACGGGCAGCCCGACCGCGGTCGGGATCACGATGGCGATGCAGTTCACGCCGATGATCTTTCTCGGCCTCTTCGGTGGCATCGTCGCCGACCGTTTTCCGAAACGCAACCTCTTGGTCGGCACCCAGAGCGCTGCTGCGCTTCTGGCAGCGCTCATGGCGGTTCTCACGTTGACCGGCATCGTGACCGTCTGGGACATCTGGGCGGTCTCGGCGCTTCTGGGCGTCGTCACGGTCGTCGACAATCCAGCCCGGCAGGTGTTCGTCAACGAGCTCGTCGGGCCGACCTACCTGCGCAACGCGATCAGCATCAACTCGTCGATCTTCCAGCTGGGCGGCCTCGTCGGCCCGGCCCTCGCCGGGGTCTTGATCGCGGTGATCGGCGGCGGCTGGATGTTCACCGTCAACGCCGTCGGCTGTGCGCTCGTCGTCACGAACCTGTTCCGCATCCGCGCCGGCGAACTCTATGCGGCGCCGGTTGTGCCGCGCGGCAAAGGTCAGCTGGTGGAGGGCCTCGCATACGTACTGCGCAAGCCTCCTATTCTCTGGACGATCGTCATGATGGCGCTCGTCGCCGTTTTCGCCCAGTCGATGCCCGTGTTCCTCACCTCGTTCGCGAACGACGTTTACCACGTCGGCGCCGGCGGCTACGGCATGTTCAACGCGCTCGTCGCGTGCGGCGCACTTGCCGGGGCGCTCCTTTCGACCCGTCGAGCGACCGTGCGGCTGCGCCTCACCGTGTCAGGCGGCGCCGTGGTCGGAGGCACGCAGCTCGTCGCCGGGCTCATGCCCGACGAGTGGTCGTTCGTCGCGGTGCTCGTCTCGTTCGGCCTCGCGAACCTGCTCTTCATCACCGCCGCCAACCAGCTCGTGCAGATGTCGTCGAACATGCGGGTGCGCGGGCGGGTCATGGCGCTCTACATCCTCGTCTGGCTGGGCGGCCAAGCAGTCGGCGGCCCCGTCTCGGGGTGGGCGGTGGAGACGTTCGGGCCGCACCTGGCGATGGCTCTGACAGGCTCCGTTCCCCTCGTGTGTGCGGGCGTCATCGCGGCGAGCCTCGCCCGACGCGGCCGCCTGCGCGTGCGGCTGACACTGCACCACGCGGTGCCGCGGCTCGGCATCGTGCGCCGTGAAAGCCGCCTTGCGGTCTCCCACCCGCAATCGTCCCCTGCCGGCAGACGACACACCCGACGCCTACGGCGACGCCGCCCCGCGTGACGCCCGCGGATGCCCCTGCGGTGCGGCCCGAAGCGCGGGCGCTTCGAGTATTCTTGGAGGGCCTTCGCCCTGGTAGCTCAATGGATAGAGCAACGGCCTTCTAATCCGTAGGTTGCGGGTTCGACTCCCGCCCGGGGCACCCTGCGTCGTAGACGAGGCGGCGATGGCGACAGGGGCGTCGGCGCGGGGCCGGTCGGCACCGTCGATACGGGGTCTACCTAGAGAGCCGACGCGGCGGCGACCAACACTTGGCCGAGCCGGGGCACGCCCTGGGCGCGAAAGACCTGGCGGCCCGTCCCGTCGCGGACGATGATCGTCGGCGTCGAGCGGATGTCTTGCTCCTTCGCCCGAGCCTCGTCGCGCACCACATCGAACTCCCGCACGTGGATTCTCGGGACGAGGCGTTCGGCATCCGCGAGAACCTGGCGGGCACCCCGGCAGGGTCCGCAGAAGGCCGACGTGTATAGCTCGAACTGCACAGAGCGAGTCTACGGCCGCCCTTTTCTCCGCCGCCGGTACGAAGACAGTCGGCCCCATGCGGCTCGATAGACTTCGGCCATGTCCACTTCCCCCGACCGCCTGGTTTGGATCGACTGCGAGATGACCGGGCTCGACCCGGAGAAGGACGAGTTGGTAGAGGTGGCCGTCATCGTCACCGACTTCGCGTTGACCGTGCTCGACGCCGGCCTCGACCTCATCATCAAACCCGGCGACGCGGCCCTCGCTCACATGGACGACTTCGTGCGCGCCAT
Source organism: Microbacteriaceae bacterium (assembly GCA_035720905.1). GTDB lineage: Bacteria > Actinomycetota > Actinomycetes > Actinomycetales > Microbacteriaceae > DASTNL01. The sequence continues at coordinate 9,059 of DASTNL010000190.1, read as the reverse complement.
GCATACGACGAGCGGGCTCCTCGACGAGATCCCCACGGGGCTAGCGCTCGCCGACGCGGAAACCCAGGTCATCGACTACATCGATCGTTTCGTGCCCCACGACAAGCAGGCGCCGCTGGCCGGCAACACCATCGGTACAGACCGCATGTTCCTCGTGCGATACATGCCCCACCTCGACGCCAGGCTGCACTACCGCAACGTCGACGTGTCGAGCATCAAGGAGCTGGCGAGACGGTGGTACCCACGGGTGTACTTCAACGCCCCCGAGAAGCACGGCGGCCACCGGGCCCTGGCCGACATTCGAGAGTCGATCCGCGAGCTGGACTACTACCGCAGGGTCGTCTTCGTCGCCGATCCCGGCCCCGACACCGACACCGTGAAGTCGGTCGCCGCCACGGTGACCGACGAGTGGGCGTCGCGGATGTAATAGACTGGCGGGCGTCACGCGCGCGTCGACATGGTGGGTGTAGCTCAGCTGGTAGAGCGCCTGGTTGTGGTCCAGGAGGTCGCGGGTTCGAGCCCCGTTACTCACCCCAATAAACACAAGGGATTCCAGGGCACACAGCCCGAGATACCTACAGGGCATGCCTACAGGAGCCGACCGCCACTCGACTCAGGCTCACGGCGGCGCCGGCTCAGACGCGGTAGTTGACGGCGCTGCGGGCCTCTGCGGCCGACCGAATGAACTCGGCGACGGCCTGATGGGCCGGGTGCGCCGCATAGCGCGCCAGAGCCTGCCGGTCGTCGAACTCCGCAACGAGGACCACGTCGAAGCCGTCGGCCGCCGCCTCGTCGTCGACCCCGACCTCATAGGAGCGGATCTCAGGCACCTGGCTGGGCAAGGTGAGAAGGCGCTCGCGGATCTCGGCCGCGAGCCGGGCCCGTACTGGCCCGGCGGCAAGGCGCCATGAGACGATATGGCGAAGAGGCATGCCGCCACTTTACCGGCGAGATCCTCCGTCCGATCCACCTACCGGCCCTTCGGCCATACCAGGAGGTTCATGTCTACCGTCAAGGCCTACGCCGCGCCCGCCGCGAGCAGCCCGCTCGTGCCGACCACGATCGAGCGTCGAGAGGTCGGCCCCCACGACGTGCTCATCGACATCAAGTTCGTGGGCATCTGCCATTCAGACATCCACACGGTGCGCGGCGACTGGGGAGCGCAGGTCTACCCGTTGACGCCCGGCCACGAGATCGCGGGCATCGTCGCCGCGGTCGGTACGGCCGTCACCAAGCACGCGGTCGGTGACCGCGTCGGCGTCGGCTGCATGGTCGATTCCTGCGGCGAATGCGTCAACTGTCTGGCGGGGAACGAACAATACTGCCTGGCCGGCAACATCGGCACCTACGGCGTGGCCGACCACGACGGCAACATCACGCAGGGCGGCTACTCCACCCAGATCGTCGTGACCGAGGATTTCGTGCTGAAGATCCCCGCCGGCGTCGGCCTGGACGAGGCCGCCCCGCTTCTTTGCGCCGGGATCACGACATATTCACCGCTCCACCATTGGGCGGCCGGCCCGGGCAAGAGCGTCGCGGTCGTCGGCCTCGGCGGGCTAGGCCACATGGCGGTGAAGATCGCCCACGCCATGGGTGCCGAGGTCACGGTGCTGTCCCACACGAGCGGAAAGGAGGCGGACGCCCGCCGGCTGGGTGCGGACCGTTTCTTCGCGACGAGCGACCCCGCGACCTTCACCCGCCTGGCGAACACGTTCCACCTCATCGTGAACACGGTGAGCGCGGCGATCGACATCAACAGCTACCTGGACCTGCTGGCACTCGACGGCGCTCTGGTGAACGTCGGCGCACCGGCCGACCCGCTCTCCGTCGATGTCGGCAGGCTGCTCGACATGCGGCGAGCCTTCGCCGGCTCGTCGATCGGCGGCATCCGCGAGACGCAAGAGATGCTGAACTTCTGCGCCGAACACCATCTCGGCGCCGACATCGAAGTCATCTCGGCCGACCAGATCAACGAAGCCTACGACCGCGTGCTCGCCTCCGACGTGCGCTACCGGTTCGTCATCGACACCTCCACGCTCTGACGAGCCGCCCGGGCACCGCCACAGGTATACCGAAGGCAAGCGGAATACCCCCCAGGGGTATTAGGTTCTTGTTACCGACGGAATCAGGAGGCGCAGATGGCCGAGCACACCCACCACGACGACATGGCGCCGCGGCATGGGGCGTCGGCCCCGGCACGCGGCGCCGGGCATGCCTCGCACACCGCCCCGCCTGAACGCAGCGGGCACGCCGACCATGCGGAACACGGCGGGCACGGCGGGCACGCCGCCCGCTTCCGCCGGCTGTTCTGGGTGATGTTGATCTTGGCCACACCCACGGTGGGCTTCTCGGGCATGTTCGCCTCGATCGTGGGGTACCCACTGCCGGGCGGGGCATGGGCCACGTGGGTGTCGCCGGTCGTCGGCACCGCGATGTACGTGTGGGGCGGCCTGCCCTTCCTCTCGGGCGCAGTCGGCGAGATGCGCGCGAGGCGCCCCGGCATGATGCTCTTGATCGCCCTCGCGATCAGCGTCGCCTTCCTGGCCTCCTGGGGGTCGGTGCTGGGCCTCGTCGACGCCCACATGGACTTCTGGTGGGAGCTGGCGCTCTTGATCGTCATCATGCTCTTGGGGCACTGGGTGGAGATGCGCTCCCTCGCCCAGACGACCTCAGCGCTGGACTCTCTGGCGGCGCTCCTGCCCGACGTCGCCTGGCGCGTAGACGGTGAGGCCACCGTGGCCGTGAGCCCGGCGAACCTCACGGTCGGCGACCTCGTCGTGGTGCGCCCCGGTGCCCGGGTGCCGGCAGACGGCCGGGTGGTCTCGGGTGCGGCAAGCATGGACGAGTCGATGATCACCGGCGAGTCCCGCACCGTTCGCCGCGGCCCGGGCGATGCCGTCGTCGCGGGCACCGTGGCCACCGACTCCGGCCTGCGGATTCGCGTGTCGGCAGTCGGGGAAGACACCGCCTTGGCCGGCATAGCCCGGCTGGTCGCCGAGGCGCAGGAGTCGTCGTCGCGTGCGCAACGGATCGCGGACCGTGCCGCCGGCTGGCTGTTCTGGTTCGCGCTGGGTGTCGGCGTCGTGACGGCCGTCGTCTGGGCGAGCCTGGGCTCACCCGACGACGCCGCCATGCGCACCATCACCGTGTTGGTCATCGCCTGCCCGCACGCGCTCGGGCTGGCGATTCCCCTGGTTGTGTCGATCGCGACAGAGCGCGCCGCGCACGCCGGGGTGCTCGTGAAAGACCGGCTCGCCCTCGAGACGATGCGGCGGGTGGACACGGTGTTGTTCGACAAAACGGGGACCCTCACGAAGGGACGGCCCGTCGTGACCGACCTCAGCGCGGATCCGGCCTACGGCGACGAGGGTCTCCTGTCACTCGCGGCCGCGGCAGAGGCGGATTCAGAGCACCCGCTGGCCCGCGCCATCGTCGCTGCCGCCCGCGCCCGCGGCCTCGACGTACCGGCCGCCTCCGACTTCTCGTCATCGCCGGCCGTCGGCGTGAGCGCCCTGGTCCGGGGCCGGCTGGTGCAGGTGGGAGGCGCGCGACTGCCCGTGGGCGACGACCCTGCCGTACGGGACGACGCCCGGGCTTGGCACGAGGCCGGCGCCACCGTGCTGCACGTGCTGGTCGACGGCGACCCGGCGGGAGCCCTGCGGCTGGAGGACGAACTGCGGGAGGAATCCTCCGCAGCGGTCGACGCCCTCCACGCGCGCGGCATCCGCGTCGTCATGATCACCGGTGACGCGCATCCCGTGGCGGCCTACGCCGCCCAGGCGCTCGGGGTGGATCGCTTCTTCGCCGGCGTGCGCCCCGAAGACAAAGCGGCCAAGGTCGCGCAGCTTCGGGCAGAGGGACGGCGCGTCGCCATGGTGGGCGACGGCGTCAACGACGCCCCCGCTCTAGCCGCCGCCGACGTGGGCGTCGCGATCGGCGCCGGCACCGACGTCGCCGTCGGCTCCGCCGGCGTGATCCTGGCCGGCGACGACCCGCGCGCTGTGGTGTCGATGATCGAGCTCTCCCGCGCCGGCTATCGGAAGATGGCGCAGAACCTGTGGTGGGCCGCGGGGTACAACCTCGTCTCCGTGCCTCTGGCCGCCGGCGTCCTCGCCCCGGTCGGATTCGTCTTGCCGATGTCGGTCGGGGCGATTCTCATGTCGGTGTCCACGCTCGTGGTCGCCGTCAACGCGCAGCTCCTGCGGCGCCTGGACCTCGGGCCCGATGTCGTCGCCGGCAGGGCGCAGGGTCGTGACGGGGCGCCGGGCCCTCGCCGCGACGCCGTGCGGGTCGCACGGTGAAGCGTCACGCCCGCCGGGAGCGGGTGTCGGCGGCGCCCGCTGCCCGCGGCCTGGGCGGCCGGCGGGAGAACAGCAGCCAATAGAGGGCGGCGTTGGCGACCTGGAACACCGCGGCGAGCGTGAACGGCGCGGCCAGGCTGGCCTCGTCGAACAGCCAGCCGCCCGCGGCCTGACCGGCGGCCATCGTGCCTTGTGCCGGCAGATTCGAGAGCGCGGCGACGCTGGCCCGCTCCCCGGGGTCGGCCATGTCTTGGGTGAACGACTGCCGCAACGGCAGGCCGACGCGCTGGACCATCATGCGAACCACATAGATGCCGCCGGCCAGCAGGAAAGACGGCGCGAGCACCATGGGCACGAGCAAAACGCCGCCGATCGCCCGCACGGTGACGATGGCGCGCACCGTGCCGAGCCTGGCGGCGACTCGGGCGGAGGCGAGGGTGGAAGCGAGGGAAAAGAAGTTCACGACGGCGAACAGCACGCCGATCTGCGCGGGCGTGGCGCCGTAGCGGCGAAAAAACCAGTAGCTGACGAACGGCCCCAGAAGGCCGGCGCCCGCCCCATTGGTCGCGTTCGTGATCCAGAACCGCCACAACGCCGGCCAGGAACGGCGCGGCCAGCGCAGTGGCGCGCGGCCTGATTGACGCGGCGCACGTTCCGGCTCGCGCAGGAGGAGCGCGAGAAGGCCCGCAACGACGGCGAGCGCCGCGGCCATCAAGAACGCCGGCCGATACGCCGCGGTCGCCTCGGCCGGGCTCATATGCGCATGCACGTGCACGAGCTGGGCGGTGAGCCCGCCGACGAGCGCGCCGAGCGACGAGGCGGACGCGATGCGGGCGAACGCTGCCGCGCGGTGTCGGGCCGGCACCGTCTCGGCGACGATCGCCGACTCCGCCGGCCGGTAAGGTCCCACGCTGCCGCCGCCAGCCCCCGCGCCGCGGCCGAACGACCCGACCGCGGCTGCGAGAAAGAGCACGGCGGTGACCCGCGTCACAGCGAAGATGACGCCGGCAGCAGCGGCGATCAGCGGAACGACGACGAGAAACGGTTTACGCCCCCACCGGTCGGCCAGGAGCCCTATGCAGGTACTCATCAGGGCCGACGCGACCGTGACCGCGACGAACAACGCGCCGATCTCGACTCCGCTGAACCCGATGGTCGCGAGGTACAGCGCCGTCACGACCGACGAGACCGAACGCCCCACGCTCATTCCCACGCGGGCCGCCAGGATCACCTTCACGTTGCGCCCCGCCCACGCCGGCAGCAACAACAGCCAGGCCTTCGCGAAGAACGCGCTCACGCCTTGCGCCACGCACAGGCGACGACGCGGCATCACGACACGGCCGGCCGAGGCCGGCACGGAGACAGATCGAAGGTCATCGATGCCAGAGTACGGGCAGCAGCCCGTGATCTTCCTTCTGCCGCCGGGGCCCGCCTTCTCTTGCCGAACCCTCACGCCCCGCAAAGCCGGCGACGAGTATCGTCCATCGAGGTGTGCCGGAAAAGCCGCTCCCGCCCTGGCGGGCGCCCGGGCCCCCGGCACTCGGGCACCGTTCGTGCCCGACGAGCGAACGACGAGGGGAAGCGGATGAAAGAAGAGAAGATCACCGTCAAGACGGCGGACGGCGACTGCCCGGTCTACGTGTTCGCGCCGGACGACGGGTCGCGGCACCCCGCCGCGATCATGTACACGGACGCGTTCGGCATCCGCCCGGCGTCGTTGGCCATGGGCCGGCGCCTGGCCTCTCACGGCTACGTCGTGCTCGTGCCCGACATCTTCTACCGGGCCGGCTCGTACGGGCCGATCGACCCGCATGAGATCTATTCGACGCCGAACGGCTTCGACTCGGTGCGCCCGTTGATGGCCTCCACCGACACCCGGCGCGCCACGGCCGACAGTGGCCGACTCCTCGACTACCTCGACACCCGTGACGACACCTCGGGAACGGGGGTCGGCGTGACCGGGTACTGCATGGGCGGCACACTGGCGTTCACGGCCGGCGGCAGCTACCCCGACCGGATCGCGGCCGTCGCCACCTTCCACACGGCACGCCTCATCACCGACGACGAGCTCAGCCCGAGCCTCGTCGCGACGGCGATGAAGGCACGTGTGCTCGTCGCCGGTGCGGACCACGACCCGGGGTACCCGCCCGAAATGGCGCAGGAGCTCGATCGGCTACTGGGTGAGGCGGGCGTCGAGCGCACGCTGGAGGTGTATCCGGAGGCGCGGCACGGGTTCACTCAGACCGACTCGCCCGTCTACGACGAGCAGGCGGCAGAGCGGCATTGGTCTGAGCTCGTCGGCCTCTTCGATTCCACACTCGTATAAGTCGCACCTCTCGGCGGCGGCCCCGCCTCCCGTCGTGCCGGCAGGAGCCGTTCGGCGAGGGGACCGAGCGTTTTCGTGATGCCGCGCCGGCCTCGGGCGCTCAGAGGCGCCGGCGCACATACAGCGCGCGTGCCGCCAGTACGGAGGCGGCCAGCACGATCACGCAGCCTGCCACGGCGGCGGCTTCGAGCGGCACGCTCACGCCACGCCCCCGGACGATGGCCGCCAGCCCCTGGAGGATGTCGGCCTTTCTGCCCACGCTCAACCCGGCCACGGCGATCACGACCGGCGGGACGAGGCCTACGAAACGCGCCTTGGTGTAGCCGAGCGCGAAGAACGCCGGCAGCTGGACCGCCAAGCCCACGGCGACGATGACGAAGCCGACGACGTTCATCATCACGAGCATCCCCGGGCCGAGCGGGGCGCGCCCGAAGTCGACGTCGAGCATGGCAACCGTGTTGCCGATAACGGCCGCCACCAGGAATTCCAGCAGCACGGTGGTGTAGCGGCCGAGAACGACCGTCGTGCGGCCGACCGGCAGCGTCGCGTACAGGATGTCGAGGCGGCCTCGCTCATCCATCAAGAACAAGTCGGACGCGATCAGCACGCAGGCTACGGCTGCCAGCGGGATCGCGAAGGCGGGCCCCATATCGATCCCGAAGAAGATCAGCATGGCGGCCACGGCGAGAAGGCGCATGCGCCGCCCCACAAGACCGTGCAGGTCAAGGGCGAGGAAATGGATCATCACAGGCCTTTCTCGTTGTCGTGACCGGCGCGCACGAGGTGGACGACGATGTCGTCGGTCGTCGCGGCGGAAAGCTCCGCATCCCGTCCGAAAAGATGCGAGTCGGCGACACGGATCATCCCTTCGAACCTGTCGCGGGCCCGGCGCAGGCCGAGGACGGCCCGCAGGGCATCCCGGCCGGGATCCCCGACCCCCTGCACGAGAGCGAACTGCGCATGCAGGTCGTCGAGCGTGCCGCGATAGGTGCTGTGCCCACCGTCGAGCACCTGGATGAAGTCGGCGAGCCCGTCGAGGTCGGAGGTGATGTGGGTCGAGAAGAGCACGCTGTGATTCTCGTCGACCATGAACTCTCGCAGGCCCTCGACGAGCTCCGCCCGGGCGACCGGATCGAGCCCGCCGGTCGGCTCGTCCAAGATCAGAAGCCGCGGGTCGTGGCAGAGCGCGACGGCGAACGAGAGCCTCATACCCTGACCGCGCGAGAGCGCCCCGACGCTCGTTCGCGCCGGCAGCCGGAACTCTCGAAGAAGCCCGGCGAACCGGTCGGCATCCCAGGTGGGATAAAACCTGCCCACCCGGGTGCCGACGCTGGCGACCCGCCAGTCAGGCGAAAAGAACGGGCGGTCCAAGACGACGCCGATCTGGGCGTTTCGGGCGGCCTGGCGAGAGGCCGGCTCCCCGAACAGCTCCACAAAGCCAGAGCTTCGACCCACCATGCCCAGGATCGCCTTGATGGTGGTCGTCTTGCCGGCCCCGTTCGGGCCGACCATGCCGACGACATACCCGGTCGGCACCTCGACGTCGACCGCGTCGAGGAGAAAGTCTCCGGCCCGCACCGTCAAACCCTCGGCGCGCAGCGCAAGCGGGGTCGCTGATGTCTTCTCGTTCACGGCGTATCCCATTCTGTGTCCAGTAGCCCGGCCGCCTCACTCCGCGTCAGGCGGGCCGCCCGGGCCGCGCCGACGAAATCCCGCAGCGCGGCCCGCAGCCGTTCTTCCAAGGCCTTCTTCGCCCGGTCGGAATCCACCGGCCGCACCACGAAGCCCCGTCCCTGCTCGTTGCGGACGAGCCCTTCTGCGGCGAGGTCGTTGTATGCCCGGGTCACCGTCATGATGCTCACCCGAAGGTCGGCGGCGAGGCGCCGCAACGACGGCAGCATGTCGCCCGCGTTCAGGCCGCCGCCATAGACCGCCGCACGAACTTGATCCTTGATCTGCTCGTACAGCGGCATGGCGGACGAGGGTGCCAGCAGGATCCGCATCGCCAACCTTGTGTCAACTGTATAAGTACAGCAGTACAGTACCAGGCCGCGCGCACGCCGCATAATCGGGAAAAGAACGGGCCCGCCGGAAGGCGATCTAGCCGGCGGGCCCTTCCGTGCCGGACCCATCTGGGGCCCCGTACCGGCGCATTCTGTCGCGTCGGGTGAGCAACCGCCCTGCCCAAGGGCCGCCTACACACGGAACGCAGGGCAGTCTACCGGGCGTGCCGGCACCCCGCCCCGAGGGTCGGTAGTCTCTGATGCAGACGACGAGGTGAGGAGCGCCGTGATCGACCTGTCGGCCAAGGAGTTCGACGCGCTGGTCGGAGAGGTCTTCGACACGCTGCCGGAGGGCATCGTCGAACGCCTCGACAACGTGGCGATCCTGACCCAAGACCTTTCCGACGATGGCGACCCCGACCTCTTGGG
>DASTNL010000189.1:0-5891 GCA_035720905.1 Microbacteriaceae bacterium | reverse complement strand
GATCTGGCCGCAGTTGGTCGCGACGGCGAGATCGGCGATCGTCGTGTCTTCCGTCTCGCCGGAGCGGTGCGAGATGACGCTCGTGTAACCCGAGCGGTGCGCGAGCTCGACCGCGTCGAACGTCTCGGTGAGGCTGCCGATCTGGTTCACCTTGACGAGCACCGAGTTCGCGGCGCCCTTCGCCACGCCGTCGGCGATGCGGGCCGGGTTGGTGACGAAGAGGTCGTCGCCGACAAGTTGCACGGTGCCGCCCAGCTCGCCGGTCAGGCGGCTCCAGCCCTCCCAGTCATCCTCGGCCAGCGGATCTTCGATGGTGATGAGCGGGTATTGGGCGATCAAGTCACGGTAGTAGCCCGTGAAGAAGTCGGAGGCGACCTCACGACCCTCGAACGTGTAGTGCCCGTCGGCGAAGAACTCGCTCGACGCGGCGTCGAGGCCCAAAGAGACGTCGGTGCCCGGCGTGAATCCCGCCGCCGTCACCGCCTCGACGAGCAGGTCGAGCGCCGCCCGGTTGCTCTTCAGGTCGGGCGCGAACCCGCCCTCGTCGCCGAGCCCTGTGCCAAGGCCACGCTTCTTCAAGAGGCTCTTCAGGCTGTGGTAGGTCTCGGCACCCCAGCGCAGCGCCTCACGGAAGGTGGGGGCACCGATCGGCAGGATCATGAACTCTTGCACGTCGACGTTGTTGTCGGCGTGTGCCCCGCCGTTGATGACGTTCATCATGGGCACGGGCAGCACGTGGGCGTTCGGACCGCCGAGGTAACGGAAGAGGGCGAGGTCGGCGCTGTCGGCGGCGGCCTTGGCCACGGCGAGGCTGACGCCGAGTATCGCGTTCGCGCCGAGCCTGCTCTTGTTCGCCGTTCCGTCGCATTCGATCAATGCGTGATCGACGAGGCGCTGCTCATCGGCGTCGAGGCCCTCCACGGCGGGCGCAAGCTCGTCGAGGACGGCCGCGACCGCCTTCTCGACACCTTTGCCGAGGTAGCGTTCGCCGCCGTCGCGCAGCTCATATGCCTCGAAGGCCCCGGTGGATGCCCCGGAGGGCACGGAGGCACGGCCCACGGTGCCATCGTCGAGCAAGACCTCGACCTCGACCGTGGGGTTTCCTCTCGAGTCGAGGATCTCCCGTGCTCCGACGGCTTCGATTTCTGCCACGATCGTCTCCTTGGTGATCTTGTGTGTTGTCGGTGATCTTGCGTGCGGCGCCCGTGTGCCGGGCCTCCTGTGCGGCATCGGCCGGCCGGGGCCTCGCGGCGGTTCAGGCCAGCGGGCGGGTTTCGAGGGCTGCCGCCCCGCGCCCCGCCGTCTCGCGGTCGACCAGGGCGAATGTCGTGTATCCGTCTTCGGCCGCCTTGCCGAGCAGCCCCTTCAGGTTCTTCGTGCGCCTGGCCAACCGTACCCGATCGCCGCCGGCGACAAGTGCCGTCTTCAGCCTCATGAGGTCGGCGTGCGGCACCTCTCGCTCGTAGACGAGCACCGTCGCCGTGTCGCCGCCGCGGGCCTTGCGGGCGACGAGGTCGACGACGCGTTCGAACCCGATCGAGAACCCGCACGCCGGCACGGCGACGCCCGCGAAACGGCCGATCATCTCGTCGTATCGCCCGCCGCCGCCGATGGAACTGCCGGAGGCGGGGTGCGAGATCTCGAAGATCGTGCCCGTGTAGTACCCCATGCCGCGCACCAGGGTGGGGTCGAACACGAGCCGTACGTTCGCAGCAACGGGCGCGACGACGCGGGCGAGGGCGTCGAGCTCGGCCGCGACGCCGGGGGCGACCGTGGCGGGCAGCACCTCGCCGATCGCGGCGGCTGTGAGGGGAATCCCCGCGCGCAACCGCTCTTCGAGGCCGGAGAGCACTGCACCCAGGCGGCGTGCCGGCTCCGGGTCGTGGGCGCCCAGTTCGGCGAGAACACCCTCCGCCCCGATCTTGTCGAGCTTGTCGAGTGAGACGAGCGTCATGGCGCGGCGGTCGGCAGCGAACCCGCAGTGCTCCAGGAGCGCGTCGAGGATGCGGCGGTCGTTGACGCGGATCGTGCACCCGGTCAGGCCGAGGGCTCCAAGCGCCGCGCTCGTGGCCGTCATGAGCTCTGCCTCCGCCAACGGCCCGGGCTCGCCGATGACGTCGATGTCGCATTGCGTGAACTGGCGGAACCGGCCGCGTTGCGGCCGTTCGGCACGCCACACCGGGGCGATCTGCAACGAGCGGAACACACTCGGCAGCACGGCACGATGCGAGGCGTAGAACCGGGCGAGCGGCACGGTCAGGTCGAAGCGCAGCCCCAGATCGGCGAGAAGAAGCGGGTCGCCGCCGTCGGCTGCCCTGCGCAGGTCGTCGGTGTCGAGGCCGCGACGCAAAACGCTGAAGCCGAGCTTCTCGTTGTCGCCGCCGAGGCCGGAGTGCAGGCGTCTCACGTCTTCGACGACGGGGGTCTCGATCCAGGAGAAACCATGCGCCTGATAGACGCCGCGGATCACGGCCAACACATTCTCGCGGTGCGCCTTCTCGGCGGGAAGGAAATCCCGCATGCCCCGGGGTGGTTGCACAGCGTCGGCCATGGCGTCATTCTCCCATCTCGCCGGCGGCGCCCTCGGCGCCGCGGGGGCCCCGGGCGGCCGAGGAACCCGGCACGGCCGCGCCTTCGGCGCGAACAACCTCGTCGGCGAGCGCCCGGAGCCTCGTGCGCAAGGCCCGCTCCGCGTCGAGGCCCGCTGCGCGAGCATCGGCGACGATCGTGAGCAGCAGGTCGCCCAGGCGCCCCTCGTCGACCGGCACATCGGCCGCGGCCAACGAGGTGGCGGCGGCCGACGGCGCGGGCCGGCCGGGGCCGCGGCGCGGGCCGGCGCCGACAGAGGCGGCCCGGCCGAGCATCTTGTCGGCGAGAAGCAAAGAGGGCAGGGAACGGGGTATGCCATCGAGCACGCTCGTGCGTTCGGGCTTCTCGGCCCGCTTGAGCTCCTCCCAGAAGCCGGTGACCGCCGCGGCATCGGCCGCCCGCCGGTCGCCGAAGACGTGCGGATGCCGACCCACCATCTTGGCGATCATGTGGTCCGCCACGTCGTCGAGGTCGAAGGCCTCGCCCGCGGTATGCGCCGCGATGTCGGCGTGGAACAAGACCTGGTAAAGCACGTCACCGAGCTCTTCCAGGAGGTCGTCCGGCCCGCCGGCCTCGATCGCCTCGACAAGTTCGTGGCTCTCCTCAAGGAGGTAGCGCACGAGGGACTCGTGGGTCTGCGCCTGGTCCCACGGGCAACCGCCGGGGCCGCGCAGGGTCGCCATCAACTCGACGAGGCCGCGCACGCCGCCTTCGGCCGGCGGGTGTGGACGGGGCCCGGGCCCTCGATCCCGGGCCTCCTGCGGCTGGGAAGGTTCTCTGGCCTCGTCACCGTGATCGCCATGGCCCATCGCCGCGCCCCTCCTCCCCTCGCGTGCCGCGTCGCCTCCCGGCCCCGGGTCAGCCAAGCCGACCCGCAGGGTCGCCGGCGGAAACGGAGTCGGCGCCTCGCGCGCCGCCGGCGGGCGCCGCCTCCCCCGCCGTTCCGGCGGTGCCCCGGCCGGACCTCTTCTCGTCTTCTGCCGGGAAGATCGCCGTCAAGAAGCCGGAGACCCAGTCGATCAGCTCCGCATCGGCCGGCCGGTCGTCGCCGTGGACGGGCAGGGGGACCGAGAGGGTGTGCGCCGTCGAGGTGAGCCTCGCGCCGGGGTAGAGCCGCCTGAGGCGCACCTGGATCGAGTCGGGCAGGTCGACCGGCCCCACCCGCAGCTTCGCCCCCATGGCGACCACCTCGCCAAGCCCCGCCTTCTGGGCGTGCCGGCGCAGCCGGGAGACGGCGACGAGGTTCTGCACCGGCTCGGGCGGCGCGCCATAGCGGTCGGTCAGCTCGTCGACGACGAGGTCGATCGCGTCGGAGCGGGCGGCGGGTGCGCTGGCCGTAGACAGCTTCTGGTACGCCTCGAGCCGCAGCCGCTCGCTGCCGACATACGCGTCGGGAATGTGCGCATCGACGGGCAGCTCGAGCCGCAGTTCGGTCTGCCCCTCGGCGACGTCGCCGCGGAACGTGTCGACGGCCTCGCCGATCATCCGCAAATAAAGGTCGAAGCCAACGCCCGCGATGTGGCCCGCCTGTTCGGCACCCAAGAGATTGCCTGCGCCGCGCAGCTCCAGGTCTTTCAACGCGACCTGCATGCCGCTGCCGAGCTCGTTGTTCGCGGCGATCGTGGAGAGCCTGTCGTGCGCGGTCTCAGAGAGCGGTTTCGTGTCGTCCCAGAGAAAGTAGGCGTAGGCGCGTTCCCGGCCACGGCCCACCCTGCCGCGCAGCTGGTGCAGTTGGCTGAGGCCGTACTTGTCGGCGCGGTCGATGATGATCGTGTTCGCGTTGGCGATGTCGAGACCCGTCTCGATGATCGTCGTGCAGACGAGGACGTCGAACTTGCGTTCCCAGAAGTCGACGACGACCTGCTCGAGCACATGCTCCGGAAGCTTGCCGTGGGCCACGGCGATCCGCGCCTCGGGGACGAGCTCGGCCAGCCTGGAGGCCGCCCGGTTGATGCTGGAGACCCGGTTGCGCACGAAGAACACCTGGCCTTCGCGCAAGAGCTCGCGGCGGATCGCGGCGGCCACCTGCCGCTCCGAATACGGGCCGACGTAGGTGAGGATCGGATGGCGATCCTCGGGCGGCGTCGCGAGCGTCGACATCTCGCGGATGCCCGTGACCGCCATCTCCAGGGTGCGGGGAATCGGCGTGGCGCTCATCGCCAGGACATCGACGTCGGTCTTGAGTTTCTTCAGCGCGTCTTTATGCTGCACGCCGAAACGCTGCTCTTCGTCGATGATGACGAGGCCGAGATCCTTGACGACGAGGTCTTTCGCCAGCAGGCGGTGGGTTCCGATGACGACATCGACGGTGCCGTCCGCCAGCCCGGCGAGCGTCTCGCGCGCCTCCTTGTCGCTTTGGAACCGGCTGAGGGCGCGCAGATGCACGGGAAACCCGGCGAAGCGTTCCTGGAACGTCTCGAGGTGTTGGCGCACGAGGAGCGTCGTCGGCACGAGCACGATGACCTGCTTGCCGTCTTGGACCGCCTTGAACGCGGCACGCACCGCGATCTCCGTCTTGCCGAAACCCACGTCGCCGGAGACCAACCGGTCCATCGGGATAGGCCGTTCCATGTCGGCCTTGACCTCATCGATGGTTTGCAGCTGGTCGGGGGTCTCGACGAACGGGAACGCGTCTTCCAGCTCATGCTGCCACGGCGTGTCGGGGCTGAAGGCGTGGCCCTTGGAGGCCATCCGTGCCGAGTAGAGCTTGACCAGTTCGACGGCGATGTCGCGCACCGCCTTGCGGGCACGGCCCTTGGCGGCCGCCCAGTCGCTGCCGCCCATCTTCGACAGTGTCGGCGCCTCACCGCCGACATACCGGGAAAGCAGGTCGAGCTGGTCGGTGGGCACGTAAAGCCGGTCCGCCGGCCGGCCACGCTTCGAGGCGGCGTATTCGAGAACGACGTATTCGCGCATCGACGTCACGGCCTGTCGGCCTCGGCCGCCGACCACGACGGGCCGCTGCGTCAGCTCGACGAAGCGGCCGATGCCGTGGGTCTGGTGGACGACATAGTCGCCGGCCTTCAGCTGCAACGGGTCGACGACGTTCTTCTTGCGCCGGGAGGCCAGCTTCTTCGCCTGGCGCGCGTCGTAGCCCACGCTTCTGCCGTAGAACTCGTCTTCGCCGATCACGGCGAGCCGCACCTCGGGCAGCTCGAAGCCGTGCTCCACGCTGGCTTTCGTGACATAGGCGACGCCAGCCTCCAGCGCCCGACCGGGCACGGCGTCGACGGCCCTGGCGGCCAGGCCGTGGTCGGTCAAGACCGCGAGCGCCCGGTCAACGAGGCCGGGGCCTTCGGCCG
>DASTNL010000188.1:0-13554 GCA_035720905.1 Microbacteriaceae bacterium | reverse complement strand
GGCGAGCCGACCGTGAGGGGAGTCATTTTCGTGAAGTCCTCCATGGAAGGGCCATGACCATAAACCGGCGCATTATCGAAATATGGCCGGAATTCATTGACTGCGTCTTGAGAATTCTCGCGCATGAACGCCTGACCGCCGAGCCCGACGATCGCTTGCTCCGGCGTGCCGTGCTCATAGTGAGCGAACCGCTGCCGGTAGAGCTCGACGAGTCGTTGGTAGTGCTCGGCCGGCCAGAAGATGTTGTTCGCGAAGAACCCATCGCCGTAATAGGCGGCTTGTTCTGCGATCTCCGGCGTGCGGATCGAGCCGTGCCACACGAACGGCGGGACGCCGTCCAACGGCCGCGGGACCGAGGTGAACCCCTGGAGGGGTGTGCGGAAATTGCCCGAGAAGTCCACGACGTCTTCACGCCACAACCGGTGCAGGAGTGCATAGTTCTCTACGGCCAATTCAAGCCCCTGACGGATGTCCTTACCGAACCAGGGATAGACGGGACCGGTGTTACCCCGCCCGAGCATGAGGTCGACGCGGCCGCCGGCGACGTGCTGGAGGACGGAGAAGTCCTCCGCGATCTTGACCGGGTCGTCCGTGGTCACGAGTGTGGTCGAGGTCGAGACGATCAGACGCCGGGTCCGCGCCGCGATGAAGGCCAGGGTCGTGGTGGGCGAGGACGACCAGAACGGCGGGTTGTGATGCTCGCCGATCGCGAAGACGTCCAGGCCGACCTCCTCGGCATGCTGCGCGATGGTCAGCGTGTCCTGGATGCGCTCGGCCTCGCTCGGGGTCGTGCCGGTCACCGGATCGCGGGTGACATCGCTGACGGTGAAGATGCCGAACTGCATCCCGGATGGGTCCCTCTGGGTCACGGCCGTGTCCATTCTCTCGTACGCACTCTAACTATATACGTTTGCATATACCCTTTCCAACGCGCACACGGGAGCGATATTCCCGACCGAGGAGACGGCGGCCACGCGCGGTGAGGGGCCGGGACCCGAAGGCCCCGACCCCTCACCGGCAGACGGTGTCGCGCCGCCGACCGTCACTGCGTGTCGGCGTCGACCCAGTCGAAGGTCTTGGTGACCGCCTTCTTCCAGTTGCGCAGGAGGCGCTCACTCTCAGCTTCGGCCATGGCCGGCTCCCAGCGCCGGTCCTCCTGCCAGTTGCCGCGCAGATCGTCCAGGCTCTCCCAGAACCCGACCGCCAGGCCGGCCGCATAGGCGGCACCGAGTGCGGTGGTCTCTGCGACGACCGGGCGCACAACGGGCACCCCGATGACGTCGGCTTGGAACTGCATGAGGAGATTGTTCGCCGTCATGCCGCCGTCGACCTTCAGCTCGGTCAAGGGCACTCCGGAGTCCGCGTTGACCGCGTCGAGGACCTCCCTGGTCTGATACGCCGTCGCTTCGAGCACGGCCCGCGCGAGGTGGCCCTTGTTCACGAAGCGCGTCAAACCGACGAGAGCACCACGCGCGTCGGAGCGCCAGTACGGGGCGAAAAGACCTGAGAACGCCGGCACGAAGTAGGCGCCGCCGTTATCCTCCACCGTCTCGGCGAGCGCCTGGATCTCGGGGGCGGACCCGATGATCCCGAGGTTGTCGCGCAGCCACTGGACGAGGGAGCCGGTCACCGCGATCGATCCTTCGAGCGCGTAATGCGGCTTGGCGTCCCCGAGCTTGTAAGCGGGTGTCGTCAGGAGCCCGTTCTTCGATTCGACGATCTCCTCACCGGTGTTGAAGATGAGGAAGTTCCCGGTGCCGTAGGTGTTCTTCGCCTCGCCTTTCTCGAAGGCGGCCTGGCCGAACGTCGCCGCCTGCTGGTCGCCGAGGATGCCCGCGATCGGCGTCTCCCGCAGAAGACTGTTCGGCTCCGCCACCCCGTAGACCTCGGAGGAGCTGTGGATCTCCGGCAGCATCGACTTAGGCACGCCGAACACGTGGAGGATATCGTCGCGCCACTGCAGCGTCTTCAGATCCATGAACAAAGTGCGGCTGGCGTTCGTGACGTCGGTGACGTGGATGCAGCCGTTCACCCCTCCGGTCAGGTTCCACAAGACCCAGCTGTCGGTGTTGCCGAAGTAGAGATCCCCCGCCTCGGCACGTTCGCGGGCGCCGGGCACGTTGTCGAGGATCCATTTGATCTTCGTACCGGAGAAATAGGTTGCCAACGGCAGCCCGACGATCGACTTGAACCGCTCGACGCCACCGTCGGCCGCCAGCTCGTCCACGATGTCTTGCGTGCGGGTATCCTGCCACACAATCGCGTTATAGACGGGCTCCCCCGTGTTCTTGTCCCAGACGACCGCCGTCTCACGTTGATTCGTGATGCCGATCGCCGCAATGTTGTGCCGTGTGAGGTTCGCCTTGGAGAGCGCCTGGCCGATGACCTCGCGAGTGTTCCGCCAAATCTCCTGCGGATCGTGCTCCACCCACCCGGGTTTCGGGAAGATCTGCTCGTGCTCGAGCTGGCCGACCGAGATGATCGAGCCGGACTTGTCGAAGACGATGGCGCGCGACGAGGTCGTGCCCTGATCGATCGCGATGACGTATTGATCCATGATTATCGAACTCCGTCGTTTGATGGTCTTGTGTAGCGGATGTGGTGAGGAACGCCGTTGCCGCACAGGCTACGCTCCGGGTCGGCGCACGGGGATGGGTCGGTCGGCGCGATCACCTCCCCCCGACCGGGGCAGCCGGCCGCTCGAGTCGCACGCCGTGCTCGTCGGCGAGGATGCGCGTCGTTTCGGCAACCTCGTCGGCCAGGCGACCGCCCGACCAGCCAAGCAACGTCTGCAGGTGTGCGGCCGTCTCTTCGATGACCGCAGAGGTGACCGCGCCGTCGAAGGCCGAGCTGGTGCGGCGCATAAGCACGTCGTGCACGTGCACGACATCCTCATGCAAGACCATGTGCTCCAGCTCTTGCACGGTGAACTCCGTGGTCGCAGCCAACGGGTCGTCGCCGTGCTCGGCGAGGAAGCCGATGACCTCCTCGGCGTTTGTGCCGTAGCGACGCAGCAGCTGCTCGGCACGCTCCGGGGAGAGTCCGTCACGGTGTTCGGCGATCCACCGCCGCCTCGCCTCGCCGTCGGCCGGGTAGTCTCGCCCGCCGCCGATCGGCAGACCGTTCGTGCTGACCCGCCGCGGTTCGCCCAAAAGGCTCAACGCCGTATCGGTGAGACGCTCGGCGACCGCCCGGAAGGTCGTCCATTTGCCGCCTACGAGGCTGAGCACAGTCGTGCCGGGAAGGTTCGCCGGGCGGTCGGTGTCTATGCGGTAGTCCCGGGAGACGAACCCCGGCTGGGTGTCCCCGTGTGCCGGCAGGGGCCGTACGCCGGCAAAGCGGTAGACGATCTGGCTCTCGTCCACCCGCACGTCGGGGAAGACGTGCGCGATGAGGTCGAAGAAGTACCGGACCTCGGCGTCGGTGCAGCGGATCGGCCCGGCGATATCGGCCTCCAGGTCGGTGGTGCCGACCATGACCTTGCCGCGCAGCGGATAGATCAAGACGATGCGCCCGTCGGAGTTCTCGAAGAAGAGCTCGCGGCCGGCACACGCCGCCAAGAGCTCGGGGCTGTCCAGCACGATATGCGAGCCTTTGGTACCGCCCATGAGCCTCGTCGTGCGGCCGAGTGCGCCGTTGGTCAGGTCGGTCCACGGGCCGGAGGCGTTGATGATCAGGTCGGCGTGGAACGCGAACTCCTCCCCCGTGATCTCGTCGCGCAGCCGCACCCGGCCGTCTGCGACCCCGACCGCGGCCACGTAGTTCGCGGCGCGGGCCGGGCCCGCGGCCGCACGGGCGTCACGCAGCACGTCGAGCGCGAGGCGTTCCGGCTCGTGCACCGAGGCGTCGTAGTACGTCGCCGCATATTTCACGGCCGGGTTCAGGCGGGGCAGGTCGCGCAGGGCCGCCTTGGAACGCCGGAAGACGTGCCTCGGTATGGTGCCGCCGTCACGGGAGAACGAGTCGTAGATCGTCAAGCCGAGCTTGATGAGCAACGCCCCACGTTCAACCGTGCTGCGCTGCTTGTGGGTCACGAATCGCAGCGGCGCGGCGACGATGCCGGAGAACGTGCGAAAGATCGGGATCGTGGTGCGCAGCGGCTTGACGTAGTGCGGCGCGATCTTCAAGAGCCCGTTGCGCTCGTGCACCGCCTCACGAACGAGTCGGAATTCGCCGTTCTCGAGGTAGCGCACGCCGCCGTGGATCATATGCGACGAGGCGCTGGAGGCGCCGGACGCGTAGTCGGAGCGCTCGACGAGCGCAACATCGATTCCCTGCAGGGCCAGGTCGCGGAACGTGCCGAGGCCGTTGATGCCGCCGCCGATCACGAGCACCTGCGCCTCGGGCCGTTCACGCAGCCCCGCGACGTTCGAACGGTGAAGATCCATATTGCGTGCCATGAGAGCCGCCCCTTCCCAACATGCACGGCCGGGCGCCACCCGTCGTGCCCCGCCCAAGGTCCGGCACAGCACGATCCGACACGCGCCGGTCGACGCACAGGGCGCTCGGCCGGCAGCGGCCGCACAGCCCCATTGTGCGAATTGCCGGGATTCAGTTCAAGCACACTGCACAAACGTGCATGATAGGACGGTGAGCTCCCCGGAACAGCACCCGACGTCCGATCGCGTCGCCCAGGCCTTGCGTGCCGCGCGACTGTACTTCTTTCAAGACCTCACCATGGAGGCGATCGCCCACGAGATGCGGGTGTCTCGCTCGTCGGTCTCGCGGCTCTTGGGCTTCGCCCGCGAGTCCGGCCTCGTCGAGGTCACCATCCGCTCGCCGCAAGAAGACACCGGCCGCCTGCAAGGCGCGATCCATCAGCGATACGGCGTGGCCGTGCATATCGTGCCGATCCCCGACCACACGAGCGACATCGACCGTCTGGACCGGGTCGCCCTCTCCGCCGCGCGCATGCTCGGCCAGTTCCTCGACTCGTCGATGACCGTCGGCATCGCCTGGGGCTCGACATTGAGCGCCGTCAGCCGCCACCTCGTGCCCCACCCGTTGCACGATGTGAAGTTCGTGCAGCTGAACGGCGCCGGCAACACCCGCACGACGGGCATCGTCTACGCCAGCGAGATCCTGCGCCGTTTCGCCGACGCCTACACGGCCACGAGCGAGCAGTTTCCCGTGCCCGCGTTCTTCGACGACGCGGCGACGAAGGCCGCGCTCTGGAAGGAGCGCGGCACCCGCCGAATCCTGGAGCTGCAAAAGCGTGCCGACCTCGCCATCATGAGCCTCGGCTCGCCGTTCGCCGTCGTGCCGAGCCACGTGTATATCGGCGGCTATCTCGACCGCGAGGACTATGCGGCGCTTCGCACCGAGCGGGTGGTCGGCGACGCCGCGACGGTCTTCTACCGCGCCGATGGCAGCCACCGCGACATCCCGATCAATACGCGTGCGAGCGGTCCGGATCTCGACGCCTTGCGCCGCGTGCCGCGGCGGGTGGTCATCGTCTCGGGCGTCTCGAAGCTCGCGAGCCTGAGGGGAGCCCTCGCTGCGGGCCTCATCACCGACCTGATCATCGACGAAGGCATGGCGCGGGCCCTTACCGCAGCACCCTGAAAGCGCGCAGCACACGGCGGTGCGGGAACCGGGTCTGGCAGGCGCCTCGGCGAGAGCATAATCTTTGGGCAGTGCCCGCACGTTGACCGTCCGGACAAGACGATGGCCGGGCCGAGCGCGGCGCGGCCGCCGGCGAGGGGAGGAGGCGGCTGCCGCCGGAAGCGTGCACGTGTGTGCAGAGTGATTGACACGGATGCACGCTCGACTGAGGATGAACTGTGAAACGGCTGGGTCCACTCCCAGCTGATCCAACCAACCGACGACCTGCTTTTCAGTCAAAGGAGACTTCTTGTGAGTGATATCACGGCGCTACGGAAGGTGGTGCGCGACGGCGCCCCACTGAAAAGGCTGGGGGGGACCTGGGGTGAGGTACTCGCCGAGTTCCTCGGAACCTTCGTCCTCCTGATGTTCGGTGACGGCTCCGTCGCCATGGCGGTGGCCGGACTGCCGGGCTCCGGCCGCACGCAAGGCCCGACGACGTTCTTCCTGGGCTCGGGCGACTGGATGCTCATCGCCTGGGGCTGGGCCTTCGCCGTGGCCTTCGGTATCTACATCGCCGGCGGCATCAGCGGTGCTCACCTGAACCCCGCGGTCACCCTGGCGTTCGCGGTGCGCCGCAAGTTCCCGTGGCGCAAGGTCATCCCTTACTGGATCGCCCAGACCGTCGGCGCCTTCGCGGCCGCCGCACTCGTCTACGCGGTCTACTTCGAGGCGATCGACGCCTTCAACAAGGCGGCCAAGACAGTGCGCGACGCGGCCGGCGGCATTCCGACCTATTCGATATTCGCGACCTTCCCGGCGCCGTACTTCCATGGCAACAACTGGGGCCCCTTCCTCGACCAGGTGATCGGCACGATGCTGTTGGTCATGCTGATCGCGGCGGTCGTCGACAACTACAACATGGGTAGCTTCTCGGCCCACCTCGCCCCCCTCATGGTCGGCCTCCTCGTCGCCGCGATCGGTATCTCGTTCGGCGCCAACGCCGGATACGCGATCAACCCCGCCCGTGACTTCGGCCCGCGGCTCTTCGCCTGGATGGCCGGCTGGGGTCATGTCGCCTTACCCGGCACCGTGGACGGCCAATTCAGTTGGTACTTCTGGGTGCCGATCGTCGGCCCGCTGGTCGGCGGCGTCGTAGGCGTGCTTCTCTACGACCTCTTTATCGGGGACGTCATCGCTTCGCGCCGCCTCGCCGCGAAGCTAGCCGCAGAGCCCGGCCCCGCGGGCACACCGAACTGAACCGACCGAACCGTGGTGCTGCGGCGGTGCGGGTGCCGATGCCAGGCGCCCACACCGCCGCGGGCACAGGCAGACCCGTCGCGGCCGCGCGCCTTTCCGCGCCCGCCCGACGGGCAAGGCAGGGAAAGGATCGCATCATGAAGAAACTCATCAATGCCCCCGACGATGTGCTGCACGACTCGCTGGTCGGCGTCCAGGCAGCCCATCCGGAACTCGAGGTCGACCTGGAGCGTCGGATCGTCTACCGAGGCCAGGCCACCCGGGCCGGCAAGGTCGGCGTCATCTCCGGTGGCGGCTCCGGGCACGAGCCGTTGCACGGCGGATACGTCGGCTACGGCATGCTCGACGCGGCGTGCGCCGGCGAGATCTTCACCTCGCCCACGCCCGACCAGATGGAGGCCGCGACAAAGCACGTGGACGCGGGTGCCGGCGTGCTGCACATCGTGAAGAACTACACCGGCGACGTCATGAACTTCGAGATGGCGGCGGAACTCGCGGGCGCCGACGGCATCGAGGTGGAATCTGTCACGGTGAACGACGACGTCGCCGTGCAAGACTCGCTATACACCGCCGGCCGCCGCGGCGTCGGCCTGACGGTGCTGCTCGAGAAGATCGTCGGCGCGGCTGCCGAATCGGGTCGCGACCTCGCGACCGTCGCGGCACTCGCCCGCCAGATCATCGATTCCGGCCGGTCGATGGGCATGGCGCTGACGAGTTGCACGGTGCCTTCCGTCGGCAAGCCGACCTTCGACCTGCCCGACGACCAGATGGAGATCGGCATCGGCATCCACGGCGAGCCGGGCCGCAGCCGAGAGAGCGTCGCCCCCGCCTCGGAAATCGCGCGTCGACTCGTCGAGCCGGTCTTGGCCGACCTCGACTTCACAGGTGGGCCGACGATCGTCATGCTGAACGGCATGGGCGCCTCGCCCCTCATGGAGCTGTACCTCATGTACGGTGAGGTCAAGGCGCTCCTCGACGCCGCCGGCGTCACCGTGGCCCGCAACCTGGTCGGCAATTACATCACGTCGCTCGACATGGCAGGCTGCTCGCTCACCGTGCTGAAGGCCGACGACGACATCCTCGGCCTGTGGGACGCGCCCGTCAACACCGCCGGAATGCGCTGGGGAGTATAGGAGTAGGAACGTGGCAGATGCGCAGATCCCTCTGGAGAGGCTTCTCGACTGGATGCGCCGGTTCTCGGCCGAGGTCACGTCGCACAAGGAACGCCTGACCGAGCTCGACTCGGCGATCGGCGACGCCGACCACGGTACAAACATGGCCCGCGGCTTCCAGGCGGTCGTCGGCAAGCTCGACGAGAGTCGTCCAGAGGCGATCGACGCGGCCTTCAAGAGCGTCGGTATGACGCTGGTCTCGACGGTGGGCGGCGCCAGCGGCCCGCTCTACGGCACCTTCTTCTTGCGCTTCGCCCAGGCGCTCGGCCCCACCTCACTAACCGACGCCGCCGGGCTCGGCGCCGCCCTTCGGGCGGGCCTCGGCGGGGTCGTCGCCCGCGGCAAGGCCGTGGCTGAAGACAAGACGATGTACGACGCGATGGCGCCGGCGTGTGACGCGTTCGACGCGGCGGTCGCCGAGGGCGCGGCGGCCGGCGCCGCCGCGTCGGCCGCCGCCGACGCCGCCGACAGGGGCCGCGATGCAACGTTGCCGCTCGTGGCGCGCAAGGGCCGCGCCAGCTATCTCGGCGACCGCAGCGCCGGCCACCTCGATCCGGGGGCGACCTCGACGGCGCTGCTCTTTCACGCGCTGGCCGACGCGCTGAACGCCTGACCGATGCCCATGATCGGCATCGTCGTCGTCTCGCACTCCCCCGCACTGGCCCAGGCCGCTGTCGGCTTGGCGTTAGAGATGGTGAGCGGCACGGCCCCCCGCATCGAGGTCGCGGCGGGTGCCGGCGACGACATCATCGGCACTGACGCGGTGCGGGTCGCGGAGGCCATCACGACGGTCGCCGGAGACGACGGCGTGCTCGTCTTCACCGACCTCGGCTCCGCAGTGTTGAGCGCCCAGATGGCGACGGAATTGGCGGGCGTCGACAAGGTGCTCTTGACCGACGCACCGTTCGTCGAGGGACTCACCGCAGCCGTCGTCTCGGCCGCCCAGGGGCGGGCGCTCCACGAGGTGGAACGTGAGGCGCGCGGTGCGCTCGCCGCCAAGACCGCACAGCTGGCGCCCGAAGGGGTCGCCGACACGGGGGCTGCGGGAGGCCCTGCGGGCCGGGGTGCCGAGACCGAAGACGCCACCAGCCAAGGTGCCACAAGCCACAGTGTCGAGGGTTCCGGTTCCCCGGCCTCGCCGGAACGGCCCCGGCCAGAGAGAACGCCCGAGCCTACCGTCGACGCGTTGCGGGCCGAGGTGCCTCTGACGAACCCGTCCGGCCTTCATGCCCGCCCGGCGGGCATGATGATCGGCGCTCTGGCCGGCCTGGACGCCCGAGTGTGGGTGCGCCGGGAAGGCGGCCGTGGCGAACCGGTCGAGGTGACCGGGACCACGGCGCTGCTCATGGTAGGGGCCCGCAAGGGCGACACGGTCGAATTCCGCGCGGCCGGCGCCGACGCTGCGCTGGCGCTCGAGCGCCTGACGACGCTCGCCGCGGACGGCTTCGGCGAGAGCGATGACGGCCCGGCCGCCGCGGGGCAGGTCGCAGCGGGGCCGACCACCGCAGGGCCGACCGCGGCGGGGCAGCCCTCCGCCGGGGTCGGGGTCAGCCCCGGGCGGGCAGTGGCGCCGATCGTGCGCCGGGGCCCGGGACCCGCCGAACCCGCGAGACGGCCGATGCCGGCGGACGAGCGCGAGGCCGAATGCGTCCGCGCTCGCAGCGCCTTCGCCGGCGCAGCCGACTTCTACCGCAGCCGCGCGGCGGGCCAAAGCGGCCAGAGCGCGCAGATCCTCGGCGTGGGAGCGCTCCTCGCCGAAGACGAGGGCCTCATCCGTGCGGCCGAGCAGCGGATCCGCGAGGCCGGGGACAACGCCGAATACGCGGTGTGGCAGGCCGCGGGGCAGATCGCCCGGCAGCTGGCCGATGCCGGCAGCCTCGCGGCGGAACGAGCCACCGACCTGCGCGATGTTCGCGATCGCGTGATCGCCCTTCTCACCCACCCGGCCGACACGGCGCCGGGCGCCGGCGGCCCGGCCGCCACAGACGCCCGCCCGGACCGGTACATCCTCGTCGCGGCCGACTTGGCCCCGGCCGACACGGCCGGGCTCGACCCGGCCCGCTGCGTCGGCATCGTGACGGCCGGCGGCGGGCCCACCTCCCACACCTCCATCCTCGCCCGAAGCCTCGGCATACCAGCCGTCGTCGCCGCGCCACAGGCGCTGACCTATCCGGAGGGGACCTGGCTGTTCATCGACGGGGGGACCGGCCGCATCGTCCCCGACCCCGATGAGGACACGCGCCGCGGCGCCGCCGAGAACGCCACCCTCGCCTTCGACGGCACGGGACACACCTCGGACGGACGCCGGATCTCGCTCCTCGCCAACATCGGCTCCGCGGCAGACGCCGTCTTGGCGGCAGGGCACGGCGCCGAAGGCGTCGGGCTCTTCCGCACCGAGTTCCTCTTTCTCGGCCGCACGAGTGAGCCGACGTTCGAGGAGCAGGTCGCCTCGTACCGCCAGGCGCTCGCCGAGTTCCCGGGCCGCAAGGTCGTGATACGCACGCTGGACGCCGGCGCCGACAAACCCTTGCCGTTCATGGCGGCAAATCCGGAGGACAACCCGGCCCTCGGGGTGCGCGGCTTCCGCACCGCGTCGGCGAGGCCCGAGGTCCTCCAGGGCCAACTGGCCGCGATCGCCGAGGCCGCCCGAACGGCCCGGGCAGACGTGCAGGTCATGGCCCCGATGGTCGACACGGTGGAGGAGGCGGCCCGGTTCGCGAACGCTGCCCGCAAGGCCGGCCTGCCGCTGGCCGGCATCATGATCGAGACACCGGCAGCCGCCCTCACCGCCCCGGAGCTGTTCCGCGTGGTCGACTTCGTCAGCCTCGGCACGAACGACCTGACGCAGTACACCATGGCGGCCGACCGACTCTCCGGCGCGTTGGCGAGCCTGAACGACCCGTGGCAGCCGGCGGTCTTACGCCTCATCCAGGGCGTTGCCGCCGCCGGTCAGGCCGCCGGCAAGCCCGTCGGCGTGTGCGGCGAGGCCGCATCCGACCCGAACCTCGCGGTGGTGCTCGTCGGTTTCGGCGTGACGAGCCTATCGATGACGCCCCGCGCCCTGGGCCCCGTCGCTGCCCGGCTGAAAGCCGTGCCCTTCGCCCGCTGTGTGGCGGCCGCCCGCGCGGCGGCTGCGGCGCACGATGCCCGGTCGGCCCGCGACGCGGCGGCCGCGGCCGCCGAGGCCTGAAGCCCTACGTACCACGACCGCCGCGCCGGTCGTCGGCCCACCCCGGCCTTAGAAGACGCGCATCCCCACGCTCGCCGGCGCCTCGAGAAGGCGGTCGATCTCGTCGTCGAGGCGAACGAGGGTCAGCGACGCCCCTGCCATGTCGAGAGAGGTGCAGTAGTCGCCGACGTAGCTGCGGGTCACCGTGATGCCCCGTTCGGCCAATTGTTCGTGCGCCCTCCCGTAAAGGATGTACAGCTCGGAGATCGGCGTGGAGCCAAGCCCGTTGATCATGAGGGCGACCCGGTCACCGCTCTCGTAGGGCAAGTCCGTGACGACGGGCTCCAACAGCTCGTCGAGCAGCTCGTTCGCCGGCGCCATCGTGCCGCGACGCCGGCCCGGCTCGCCATGAATGCCGACACCGATCTCGATCTCGTCTTCCGCCAGCTCGAAAAGCGGTGACCCCTTCGCCGGCGGCGTGCACGGCGCCAACGCCAAGCCCATCGTGCGGGTGACGGAATTCACCTTCTCGCCGATCCGCACCGCCTCGTCGAGGTCGGCCCCCGCCTCCGTCGCCGCGCCGACGGCCTTCATGACGAAGAAGTTGCCGGCGACGCCGCGCCGCCCGACCGTGTACGTCGAGTCCTTGACCGAGACGTCGTCGTCGATGAAGAGGGTCTTGACCTTGACGCCGTCTGCCTCGCTCATTTCGCGCGCCATGTCGAACGCCATGCGGTCGCCGGTGTAATTGTTGACGAGCAGCAGCACGCCCTTCGGCGAGGCGAGAAGCTTCGTCGTCTCGTAGACGTAGTCCATCGGCGGCGCCGCGAAAACGTCGCCGGGGCAGGCCCCGTCGAGCATGCCGGGCCCGACGGCGAGCACGTGCGCAGGCTCATGGCCGGAGCCGGAGCCTTGGATCACGCTCACCTTGTCTTGGCGCGGCGCATCCTTGCGCATGATCAGGTTGTAGTCGGGCACATAGGTCAGCGTGTCCGGGTTGGCGAGCGCGATGCCCTTCAACATCTCGGGAACGTAGTCCTTCGGGTCATTGACGAACTTCTTCATGATGCACAACTCCTTCGTGATGCCCTATGGTGATGCGTTGCAACTACTCCGGGGAGGCGCCGCCGGCGGCAGGCCCGACGACTAGGCGCCCGGCGCCACCGGCCAGTCCCGCGCGATTCGTTCCAGGATGACCGCGACAGCCGTCGCGCCCGCGTCTGGCGAGCCGATGCTGCGCTCACCGCTGTAGGCGGCGCGACCCCGCCTCGCGATCATGGGCACCGTCGCCTCGGCCCCCGCGCGCGCCGCCTCGGCCGCCGCGCGGACCACCTCGTCGGCCTCGGCGTCTTGCGCCACCTGCGCCTCGATCGCCTCGGTCATGGGCGCCATCGCGTCGAGCAGGGTCTTGTCACCCAGTTCCGCGCCGCCGCGCGCCTTGATGCCCTCCATCGCCGCCTTCAAGACGGCGACGACGTCGGCGCCGGCCAGTTCCGTGCGGCCCTTGCAATATGCGGCCGCGCGCAGGAACGCGGTTCCCCAGATCGGGCCCGACGTTCCACCGATGCGCCCGGTTATGCCGACGCCGATCTTCTGGAGGAAGGTTCCGATGTCGCTGCGGTCGTAGTCGTCCCACTTCTCGAGGACAAGCTCGAAGCCGCGCGCGAGCGAATACCCGAAGTCCCCGTCGCCGACGACCGAATCGAGGTTGCTGAACTCGGTCTCGTTGTCGACCGCCGTCTGCGCGATCGTGCGCACCACGTACTCGACGTCACTGAATCCACCCGGCATTGTTGTCCTTTCACACGCCCGTAGGGCCCGGCACGGCAAGCACCCGCTCCAGCACGTCGAGATCGATCACGTCACCCGGGGCGATACCGTGAGGGTCTTGGAGCACCCGGGTGCGGGTTCCGGGTTCGCCCAAGGAATCGACGACGAGCGACGCCCGCGAGAAGTCGTCGTCGGTCGTGTAGGCGCTGACGGTGACGACGGTGCGAAGACCCGCGGCGACGGCGGCGGCGAGCCCCACTCCGCTGTCTTCCACCACCACGGTCTCCTCTGCCCCCGCCCCCAGCTCGGCCAGGGCGTGGAGGTAGATGTCGGGGGCGGGCTTCTTGTGGGGCACGATGTCCCCCGCGAAGACCCGGACCCGCCGGGCCGCCTCCTCCCCCACCGCGTGGCGCAGCACCGCGACGACGGAGGGTCTTGCGGAGGTCGAGGCGACGGCGACCCGCCAGCCGGCAGCCTCGGCCGCCTCGACGAGGCGGCGCACGCCGGGCCGGGCGGGCAGCTCACCCTCGTCGACCATCTGGGTGTAGATCGCGGTCTTGCGCTCGTGCCACCGGGCGACGAGCGCCGCGCGGCCTTCGGCGTCGCCCGGCAGGCCGTGCTCCCTCGTGAAGTCGTTTG
>DASTNL010000187.1:0-2996 GCA_035720905.1 Microbacteriaceae bacterium | reverse complement strand
ACGTCGCGGCCGCGTTGGTGCATCGGCCGCGCGTGCTGTTCCTCGACGAGCCGACCACCGGCCTGGACCCCGAGGCGCGCGCCGCCATGTGGGCGCAGATCCGTCGGCTCAGGGCGCACGATGCCTTGACCGTGGTGCTCACGACGCACTACATGGAGGAGGCGGACCGGCTCGCCGACCGCCTGCTCCTCGTGGATCGCGGCCGTGCCGTCACCCAGGGCACGCCGGAAGAGCTGAAGGCGGCACTGCATGGCGACACGCTCAAGGTCTCCCTCATCGAGCCCGACCGTGGGGCCGTGCACGCCGCCGTCTCCGGCCTCCGGGGGTTGCACGACCTGGTCGTCGAGGCGTCGGGTGCCGAGGGGTCTCTCACGGCACGAACCGACGACGCGTCGGCCGGCGTCGGGGCCGTGATCGCCGCGCTGGATGCCGCGGGCATCCGGTACGGGCAGGTCGCCGCATCCCACCCGACCCTCGACGACGTCTACCTGCACTTCGTCGGCCACACGTTCGGCGCCTCAGCCGACCTCACCGAAGGGATCGCCGCATGAGCGTCGCAACCCTCGAGCCTGGGCGAGCGGGCTGGTTCACGCAGACCGGCCAGGTGATGCGCCGCTGGCTGATCTCCACCTTGCGTCAGGTATGGGGCCCGGCTATGAGCCTCATCCAGCCGGCGATATGGATCGTGTTGTTCGGGCAGGTATTCCGATCATTGGGCAGGTTGCCGGAATTCGGGTCCGGTGGATACATCGACTATCTCATCCCCGGCATCATGATGATGACCGTGCTGTATTCCGGGGCCTGGGCCGGCACCGGTTATGTCGACGACATGAAGTCCGGCGTCCTCGACCAGTACCTCACATCACCGGTGCGCCGTTCCGCGATCGTCTCTGGACAGCTCCTTCAGCAGCTGCTCGTGGGCATCGCGCAGTCGGCGATCGTGCTCGGAATTGGATGGCTGGTCCATGCCCGGTACCGCGGAGGGATTCTCGGCGTTCTCGTGGCCCTCGGCGTGGCGACGCTTCTGGCCGCCGTCTTCTGCTGCTGCTCCGCGGCGGTTGCGATCGCCTCGCGCAGCCAGGTCGCCTTGATTGGCCTATCGCAGATCGTGGTCCTGCCTGCCACGTTCCTGTCGACGACCATGATGCCGGCGACCCTCATGCTGGCCTGGGTGCGGGCCGTCTCTCGCTGGAATCCCATGACGTGGGCCGTGGAGCTTGGTCGCGGCGCGCTCGGGGGCGCGTACCCGGCGGCCGGTTGGTGGCAGGTCGTCGGCCTGGCGAGCCTTGCCGCGGCCGCGTTTCTGTGGGCCTTGCATTCGCTGGCGGCCTATCGGCGTTCGATGTAGCGGCACGACGCGACAGGTTCTTCTCGCCGCTGCCGCCCTCCGGGTGGGCCGGTCGGGGACGCTCAGACGATTCGGCGGACGATGGCCTCGGCGGCCGCGATGAGTGCGGGATGCGTCACATCGAGCGCAGTCACGCCGACGACGCGCAGACGGCGTATATCCCAGAGGCCGAGGCTGCCCCAGTCGGGGTTGTAGTACGACCACCATCGCACCCCGACGTGACGGCCGAGCCGGTGGATCCGCGATGCCCAGCCTTGCGTGACCTCGCGATCGCGGGTGACGACGCGGGAGGGGCGGATGTCGAGATCCAGCAGGGTGGCCGCGTCGTCGAGGTCGCAGATCGTCGAGCCGGATGCGAGCTCGTAGGTCGCCAGAGCCCTGACACTGTGCGGCAGGGTGGGCAGGCCACGTAGCATGCCCGGGCCCCAGACAGGCAGGGCACCGAACGCCTCAGCGACGGCGCAGACCGGGTCGTCACCCAGGTAGAGCACGTCGTACTCGGGCCCGTCCACCCGGCCGGCGCCCGCAGTGGGCGGTATGTAGAGCGGGTGGCCGGCCGCGCCCTTTGCGGAATCCGCCGCGTAGGGCAGCACGCGATACAGGGTCGTCATCGGCCGGTCAGGCGAAGGCGCCTGTCGCCAGGGCGTCGATGGCGGGCAAGACCGCGCCGACGCCCTGCAGGATGAGCACGTCGATGGGCCTGGCTCCCCCGAGGTGCGGGTTCGACCCGGTCAGCCAGAGACCGGCCTCTTCTGGATAGAGCTCGAGCAGAAGGCGGTCGAGAACGTAGTCGAGGTCAGAGACTCGCTTGCGGTTCTGCGGCGAGAGGCGTTCCGCGCCGGAGCGCCACCTGGACGGCTGGCTCCGGGAGACGCCGAGAAGGTCGGCCACCACGTTGTTGCCGAGCGTGTCGATGAGGCGGGAGACCGGCCCGGATGCGTCGTACAGCGCCCCGGCGTCCCGCGCGAGGGTGAGGGTCGTCGGAACACGTCGGGAACGGCTGCCGCCGCGGCCCGGCCGGTTGCCGCCCGTTTTCGTGCTCGCCACGTCGATGGTCATCGGCCCTCCCCCGTCCATGGTCAACACTAACCGTTGGGTGGGTTGGTGACAACGTCGACCGGGCGACCGTGCTTCGCCGGGGCTTTCGCCGTCGCGCACCGGGTGTGGCCGAAGGCGGCCTCTCGGTGTGGGGTGGGGATGACGGGCCGGCGCCGGCGTGGTCTTCCGGAGCCTCGCGTCGGTATGCCGAACGCCCGCCGGCGCTGCGACCCCGGGTGGGGCCGTGGCGCCGGCGGGCGTTTGTCTGTGGACGAGGGCTCGCTTCGCGTCCGTCGTGCCGCCCTGCGGTCAGTAGCCCGTCACGAGCGAGAGCCAGACATGGCCGGCGCGCCGTGCGACGGAGCGGGGGTTCGTGTGCCGGCTTCGGGGTGGTGGAGGTCGAAGGCGGGGGATTCGCTGCGGATGCGGGGGATTGAGGTGAAGTTGTGTCGGGGTGGCGGGCAGGAGGTGGCCCATTCCAGGGAGCGTCCGAAGCCCCACGGGTCGTCGACGGTGACTTTGGGTGCGTGGCGGGCGGTGAGGTAGACGTTCAAGAGGAACGGGATCATGGAGGAGGCCAGGATCAGGGCTCCGAAGGAGGAGAGCTGGT
>DASTNL010000186.1:0-3469 GCA_035720905.1 Microbacteriaceae bacterium | reverse complement strand
GCGGCGGCACGCGTTGACGAGGCGATAGGCGCCGAGGCGGTGCGGGCGGCCGCGGCGTCTCTTCGCGTGCGGCGGTCGGCTGAGAACACGGGCGGCCGGGCGTCGGGGCCGACGATCGCGGTCGAGCTTGCCGCCGGGCGGCCGGTCGTTGCGACGGCGACGCGGTACCTGCTGCAGATGTTGGCCGACGCGGCCCCCGGCCACACCGTCGAGGTGCGTGTGCCGCCCTTCGGTGCGGTGCAATGCGTCGAAGGCCCACGGCACACCCGCGGCACGCCGCCCAACGTGGTCGAGATGGTGCCCGCCGTCTGGGTGGCGGTGGCCCGCGGCTTCATCGGCTGGCGAGAGGCGGTCGAGGCCGGTGTGATCCATGCCTCCGGTCAACGCGCCGACCTGGGATCCCTTCTGCCTTTGCCTGGTTTATGAGACGGCTTGGTTCGAGCGTTCCCAGCCGTATGCGGGAGAATGGACACCCGTGCACGACCAGCCCGCGCAGGAAGACAGCGTGTCAGAAGAGATCAACCCAGAGGGTGCGAAGGCCTCAGGCGTGAACCCGGCCCACGACGGCCTCTCACGACCGGTGGCGAGGCCGTTGGGAGAGGCCGGCGCCGCTGAGGCCGGCGCCGCTGAGGCCGGCGCCGAAGGCAGGCCCGGGCCGTCGGCCGAGATTCGGCGGGCCCAGGTGAGCGTGCGACGTTCCCCCCGCTATGGGCGTTTCATCGCGATCGTCATCGGCATCTTCATCGTCGCCTCGTTCTTCGGCACCTTCCTCCTTCCCGTCGGGGGCGATTACACCCAGGCGCAGGTCTTCGGCTATCTCGTGCTCCTCTCGGCCGCGCTCGGCCTGCCGGTGGGCAGCCTGATAGCGCTGGCCTTCGACCGGGCGCTCAAGCGCACCGCCCGCACGCTCGCCGCCGAGCGCACAGACATTCGCGGCATCGCCTCGAACGGGACCCCCGCGGCAGAGGGCCGCGGCATCGCCTCGAACGGGAGCGCCGTGGCAGAGGGCCGTGGCGGGGCGCCGGCCGCCGGGGGCCCGCCGAGCCGTGGCGGTGCCCCGGCGCCGCGCCGAGAGACTCCGGGTGACGGGCGAACGACGGCGAGTGAGACGAGTGAATAGAGGGAGCATCCGTGGTGCATGGTGACGGTCTTCTCAGCCACGATCTACTACCCGGTGAGAAGGGGCCGCAAGACGAATGCGGCGTCTTCGGGGTGTGGGCGCCCGGCGAGGAGGTAGCCAAGCTCACTTATTTCGGCCTCTACGCGTTGCAGCACCGCGGGCAGGAATCCGCCGGCATCGCCACCAGCGACGGCGAGAAGATCGTCGTCTACAAAGACATGGGCCTCGTCGCGCAGGTCTTCAACGAGGCGGCCTTGAACACGCTCACCGGGCATATCGCGGTCGGCCACACCCGCTATTCGACGACGGGCTCCTCTCGGTGGCAGAACGCGCAGCCCACCCTTGGGCGCACCGCCACCGGGTCGGTCGCCCTCGGACATAACGGCAACCTCACGAACACGGCCCACCTGTTGCGGCTCGTGCATCATCGCTACCCTGACCTCAAAGGCGAGCTGACGCACGGCAACACGACCGACACGGCCGTCATCACGGCCTTGTTCACCGGAGACACCGAACACACTCTGGAAGAGACCGCCCGCGAGGTCTTGCCGAAGATGCTGGGCGCCTTCTCTCTCGTCTTCATGGACGAGACGACCCTGTATGCGGCCCGTGACCCGCAGGGCGTGCGCCCGCTCGTGCTCGGCCGCCTCGAGCGGGGCTGGGTCGTCGCCAGCGAGACGGCCGCCCTCGACATCGTCGGGGCCTCGTTCGTGCGCGAGGTGGAGCCTGGTGAGCTTATCGCGGTCGACGAGAACGGGCTGCGCACCTCACGCTTCGAGAAGACGCGCCGAGCCGGCTGCGTCTTCGAGTACGTCTACCTGGCCAGGCCCGACACGACCATCAACGGAAAGAACGTCTACGAGGCCCGGGTCGAGATGGGGCGTACCTTGGCGGCGGAGCACCCGGCCGAGGCGGATCTCGTGATCCCGACCCCAGAGTCGGGCACGCCTGCCGCGATCGGCTACGCCCAGGCCAGCGGCATCCCGTTCGGGCAGGGCCTCGTGAAGAACGCCTACGTCGGCCGCACGTTCATTCAGCCTTCGCAGACCATCCGGCAGCGCGGAATCCGGCTGAAGCTCAATCCGCTGCGGGAGGTCATCAGGGGCAAACGGCTGATCGTCGTCGACGACTCGATCGTGCGCGGGAACACGCAACGCGCGCTCGTCTCGATGCTGCGAGAGGCGGGCGCCGCCGCGGTGCACGTGCGCATCTCGAGCCCGCCGATCACGTGGCCGTGCTACTACGGCATCGACTTTGCCTCGCGTGCGGAGCTGATCGCGTCTGGCCTCAGCACGGAGGAGGTGCGGCAGTCCATCGGCGCGGACAGCCTGGGTTATCTCTCGGTCGCGGGGATGATTCGCGCCACGGGCCAGCCGGAAGACAGCCTGTGCACGGCGTGTTTCACGGGCCGATACCCCATCGACATTCCCGACGCCCGCCTCGGGCGCGGAAAGTCCCTGCTCGAGGGGGCCGTGATCGGCCGACGCGACGGGTAACAGGCCCCCTGGGGGCCTGTCGGGGCCCCGCCACCTCAAGAAAATGTCAAGGATCTCCGTCGCTAGGCTTAATCGACTTGACATTTATGCGAAAGTTCTTAAGCATTGCTTGAGGGTTATCCGGTTTTTTCGCCGGATGCCGCTGATATGCCGGGTGTGGCGGGGGCCAGCATGGCAGCGTTGGCCGTGCGTGTGATCGAGGTGAAGAGCAGTGGATCCCAAAGACCGTGATCGACTCGTCGCAGATTATTTGCCTTTGGTCGGCTACCTCGTCTCGGAGCTCTGCGCCCGGGCGACCCAGCTGGACCGTGACGAGTTGGCCTCGGCCGGGCAGTTCGCGCTTTTCCAAGCCTCCCGAGGGTTCGACCCTGAGAGGGGTGTTCCCTTCGGCAGTTACGCCCGCACGCGGATCAGCGGCGCGTTGGCCGACGAGCTGCGCTCCCGCGACTGGGTCTCCAGGGGCACCCGCAAGCGCATCAAAGAGACGCTCGCCGTCACCGAAGGCCTCACCGCCAGCCTCGGCCGGGCGCCCGGCCTCGACGAGATCGCGGCGGCGTTGGGCTGCGACCGGGAGAGCGTCGCCGCCCTTCTGCACGACGCGCGTTCCGGTCCGGTTTTGCTCAGCGAACGCGCCGACGAGCTGACGGCGGCGATCGTCGGCCCGGAGGAGTCGGCCGAGGTGCGGGAGCGTGACGCGTTCTTGCGCATGGCCGTCGAGACACTGCCGGAGCGGCAGCGGCTGATCGTGACGCGCATCTACTTCGAAGACAAGCAGGTCAAAGAGGTCGCCGCCGAGCTGGGCGTGACGCACGCCGCCGTGTCGCTCGCCCGTTCCGAGGCGATGCGCATGTTA
>DASTNL010000185.1:0-3753 GCA_035720905.1 Microbacteriaceae bacterium | reverse complement strand
CGACGTGCGGCCTCTTCGAGGCGCACCCGCCTCGTGCCGAGCGGGTCGGCCGGCCAAACGACGACGTCCGTCTCGGGATGACGGGGATTGGCCTCGTCGTCGGGCGCCGCCGGCGGCTGCGCGATGAGGCCTGCCTCGGCGAGGTCGGCGAGGAAGGGGCTCGGGAGCCGGGGTCGCTTGCCCGTCGCCCAGAAGGAGCCGCTCAGCAGAAGCCGGTGTCGGGCGCGGGTGAGCGCAACGTAGGCCAGGCGGCGCTCCTCGTCGGCATGCCGGGCCGTGACCTCTTTCTTGAAGCCGTCGACCGCCGTCACCAACTCTTTGCGGGTGGCGGCCGAACGCCACGGCAGACTCGGCAGGTCGCGCCGGTCGCCACGAAACTCGTACGGCATCTCGCCGAAGCGCAACCAACCCGAGGTGCCGTCATGCTGCCTCGCCGGCAGATCCCCCGCGGTCCACAGAGGCACGGCGACATGGTCCCATTCCAGGCCCTTGGCGCCGTGGATCGTGAGCACCTGAACCGTCCCTGCCTCCGGCTCTTCGGGCCGCGGCCCGAGGCCGTCGCGCCGGGCCGCCTCGGCGAGCCAATGCAGGAACCCCCGAAGGTCAGGCTCGTCGCCCACCGCCAGATAGTCGTCGATGGCGTCAGAGAATGCGTCGAGCCCGGCGTGCGTCGCCGGCCTGGCCTCGTTCGCCAGGAGCTCGATGTCGATCAACAGCTCTTGCCGGGCGAGGCCGGCCAGCTCGTGCAGGCCGAGGCCGCGCCTCGCGCGCAGCCGGGCGAAGAGGGCGCCGGCCTCGCCGATCCTGCGGCGACCCTCGGCGCTGAGCACCGCGAGCGCCGGGTGAGAAGGCGGGGCCGTTCTGACGAAGTCGACGGCATCGCTGAGGGACTCGCCCTCCCCCTCGGCGACGGAGCCGCGCAGCCTGCGGCGCACCTCGGGTGCCAAGGGGCGCCCGCCGGCGTCGTGAGCGGCCAGCCACCCGGCGACGCGGCGCAGCGCCCGCAGGTCGCGCAAGCCGATGCGCCAGCGCGCCCCGGCGAGGAGGCGCACGAGCGCCCCGCCCGAAGAGACGTCGGCGACCACCCGCAGCGCGCTGACCAGGTCGGCGACGGCCGGCTGCTCGAGGAGGCCCCCCAGACCCAGCACGTGGTACGGCACCGCGCGACGCTCGAGCGCGTCGAGGAAGACCTGTTGCTGGGCTCGGGAGCGCAGCAACAGTGCGGCGGTCGGCTTCGTCGCCCCTCCTTCTGATAAACGCTCGGCGAGCCAGCCGGCGGTGACGTCGGCTTCGCTCTCGACCGTCTGTTCGTAGCGGACGTCGACGGGCGAGGCACCGGCGTGCGGCGCGGCCTGCAGCCGAGCCACCGGCAAGGAGCCCGCAAGCGGCGCGGCAAGGGTGTTCGCCGCGTCGAGGATCCGCCGGCCGTTGCGCCAGCTGACGGTGAGCCGGAACGTCGTCTCCGCGTCGAACTGGGCGGGGAAGCGTGCGAGGCCGGCCGCGCTGGCCCCGCGCCACCCGTAGATGGACTGGTTCGGGTCGCCGACCGCCAAGACGGCCCGGCCGCGGAAAAGGGTGCTCAAGAGTCTCGTCTGCACGACCGAGGTGTCTTGATACTCGTCGAGGAGGATCACCCGGTACCGCCCGCGGATCTCCCGCCGCACGGCGTCGTCCGACTCCACGATGCCGAGCGCCAACGCGACCTGGTCGGAGTATTCGATGACGCCGCGCGTCACCTTCTCACGCTGGTAACGCGCCGCGAGGTCGACCAGCAGGTCGAGCGCACCCACGTCGAGCGCCCACTTCTCGACCTGCGCATACAGCCCCCTGCCGCCGGGGGGGAGGCCCGCGACCGCCGTGAACTCCCGGGCCATCGCGGCGACCGTCTCGCCGTCGGCGACGTTGGAGGCGAGGGCTCGGCTGAGCGCCAAGACTGCGTCGGCCAGCGTCTCGGCGCTCTTGTCGAGTGCGGCCAGCCGTTCGTCTCGGCTGGCGAGCACGACGCGCCGGGCGAGACGCCAGGCCGACGCCTCCCCCAGGACGACACCGTCAGGTTCGCGGCCGAGAAGGAGCGCGTGGTCGCGGTAGATCGAATTCGCGAAGGAGTTGTAGGTCGCCACCGTCACCGTGTCGAACGGGTCACGGTCGCCGGGCAACAGCCCCGTCTCGCCGAGGGCCGTGACACGGGCGCGGAATCGTGCCGCCATTTCGCCTGCCGCCTTGCGGGTGAACGTGAGCCCGAGGATGTCCTGCGGCTTCGCCCATCCGTTCGCGAGCAGCCACACGATTCGGGACGACATGGTCTCGGTCTTGCCGCTACCCGCCCCCGCGACGACGAGCGCCGAGCCGAGAGGGCTCTCGATGATCGCCTTCTGCTGCGGCGTGGGCTCGGGCAGGCCCAACGTCGCTGCGAGCCGGGCGGCCGAAAACATCGCCTTCCGCTCACCCATGGGTCACCTCGGCGATCCGCCGGAACAGGCGTTCGACCGCCGACGCGGCGTGGCGATCGTCAATGGTGCGGGGCCCGGGAAGTGCCGTCGCCGTCAGTAGCCGCGCCGCATTCTCGACGCGGGAGCGGAACGCCCGCAGCCCCACCTCGTCTATCGCATCCTGCGCCTCGTCGCGATAGAGCTTTCCCCCGATGCCGTCCCGCACAAACAGGAGGCTCGCGCCACCCAGCCGGTGCGGGCCGAACGGGGTGAGCACCTCGTCGAATCGGCCGTCGCGGTAGGCGGCCTGGTAGGCGCTCAGCTGGGGATGAGCGGCGATCGCCTCGGCACTCGTCACCGGCCGCCCGGTCTTCAGGTCGACGATGACGACGCGGCCGTCGGCCGTCTTCTCCAAACGGTCGACGGACCCGTTCATCGTGGCGCGGCCGACCCGGAGCGTGAAACGCTGCTCGGCGGCGAGGCGCACCCGCCCCGCACGCCGAGCGTCGGCGAGATATTCCGCGAGCCCGGCGGCCAGCCGCCGGGCGGCGGCTCGTTCCCGGCGCTCCAGCCACGGCGCTTCGAACGACAGCTCGCCCCAGCGCTCGAGAACCACCTGCCAGACTGCATCGAGGTCGGGCCGGGCTGCCTCTTGCATCGCCCAATGCAGGAGGGTCCCGACGCCTGCTGCAAGGCCCGGCGGGTCGGCTGAGATGTCGTCGATGAACCAGTCCAGCGTCGAGGTCTCGAGCGACTCGAGGTGAGAGGGGGAAAGAGGGACGTCCTCGTCGGGGGTGAAGAGCGGTTCCGTGGTGGAAGGCCCGCCCAGCCCGAGCCATTCGGCGGGATCGGCGCCCGGCACCGCAGCGGCCGCCAGCCCCGCCAGCCCCGACGCGGCCGCATCGCGTTCCTCGGGGCCGGCCTCGGGCGCCGTCAGCTGGCGGCGCAGCACACCGACCATGCCTCGTAGGTCTAGCGGGCTCGCGCCCTCGGGCGCCTCGATGCGCGGCAGCGGTGGCAGGAGATCGAGGAACGGGCTCGGCGACTCGTCTTCGCTCTCGAGCGCTGTCACGACGACCTGCCGCCGGGCTCTCGAGAGGGCCAGCGCGAACATGCGCAGCTCGTCGTCGAGAACGCGGCGGCGCTCGTCGATCGGCGTGCCCGCCAGGCCAGAGAGCACCTCGACCAGCGCGTCGGCGTGCAGCAACGAGCCGCGCGGACGCAGGTCGGGCCATGCGCCGTCTTGCAAGCCCGCGACGACGACGATTTCCGCCTCGAGCCCGACCGCGCCAGAGGGCGTGGCGACGGTGACGCCGTCGGCGGC